>NZ_JBSVXS010000001.1:0-238902 GCF_054070155.1 Pseudomonas sp. SDT291_1_S447 | reverse complement strand
AAATTCCAACTGACACTCCGCTATCGCGAGCAGGCTCACTCCTACAGGGATTGGGGTTACAGCAACAAACCGATTTGGGTTTTCTTCGGCAATTTGCTCACCACCAGTTGATGCGAACGCTGCAACAACCCCTGCAATTCCTCGGCACCCAACGGGTAGGGCGGGTGCATGATGATCCACTGCGCCCGCGCCAGATACGGCGCCGGGTGAATGCCGGGGCGGTCGCAATGACCGAGAAACAGATCCTTGTCGACCTTGAATGCCAGTGAATCCCCGCGCAGCCCCTGCAAGGCAAACATCTTGTTGCCGGCAATCGAGAACACCCGCACGCCACCCCATTTGTAATCTTCCCGAGCGCCCGGCAATGCCAGGCAGAACGCCGCAACGTCGGCTTCGTTCATCTTCCCTTTGCTCATAACAACCGCTCCCCACAGGCATTGAACGACTCGACCAGATGATCGATCCACGCGCGCACCGCCGGCATCACCCCGCGTCGATGCGGATACACCGCTTGCAGCCAGCCGCCGGGCAGCGACCACTCCGGCAGCATCTGCACCAGCGTGCCGTTTCTCAGCTCATCTTCGCAATACATCATCGGCAACAGCGTGAAGCCCTGACCCGCGAGAACACAGGCTTTGCGTACCACAAAATCATCAATGCCCAGCCGTGCTTCCATGTTCAGCTCGAAACTGTTGCCCTGCTGATCCAGCAGGCGCACATGAACCAGACGATCCGCCTCCAGCGCGCCGAGCACCGGCAGCGTTTTCAAGTCTTGCGGATGGTTGATCGTTCGACCCTGGATAAACGCCGGGCTGGCCACCACGACCATTTGCGCCTGACGCAGACGCCGGGTAACCAGCAACGGGTCCTCATCACCATGTTCACGCACGCGCAGCGCCACATCAAAGCCTTCGCCGACCAGATCGACGCGGCGATTGAGCAAGACGACTTCAAGTTGCACCTGCGGGAATTTACCGAGAAATTCGCTGATTACCCACGGCAGCATCTCGTGCGCCAAACCGGTCGGGCATGACACCCGCAAACGTCCACGCGGCTCGCTGGACATGCTCGCCACCGCTTCATCGGCCATCTCCGCTTCCAGCAACATCGCCTGGCAGTGACGCAGATAACGTTCGCCAACCGCGGTGAGATTGAGTTGCCGGGTGGTGCGTTGCAGCAAACGCGCGCCAAGGCGTTCTTCAAGTTCGGCAATGCGCCGCGACAGCCGTGACTTGGGAATGCCCAGCAAGCGCCCGGCCGCGGCAAAACCGCCGGCCTCGACGACTTTGGCGAAATAGTAGAGATCGTTGAGGTCTTGCATCGGGAAATCCAACTGTTCTATCAGTGGGACAAACTATCGCATTTCAGGCGGCTAATCATCTATTGGTTTCTTGCGTAGGATTGTCTCCATTCCGTCGCCACCGGCGATTCCTTCCAGGAGATTCCACATGAAACTGCTGCATATCGATTCGAGCATTCTGGGCGACAACTCGGCTTCCCGTCAGTTGAGCGGCGAAGTCGTCAAAGCCTGGCAAGTCGCCGAGCCAAGCGCCGTGGTGACCTACCGCGACCTGGCCGCCGATGCCATCAGCCACTTCTCGTCGACCACCCTGGTTGCCGCCGGCACCACTGCTGAGCTGCGTAACGCCGCACAACAGCACGAAGCCGAACTGAGCGCTTCGACATTGGCCGAGTTCATCGCTGCCGACGCCGTGGTGATCGCCGCACCGATGTACAACTTCACCGTGCCGACCCAACTCAAGGCGTGGATCGACCGCGTAGCAGTCGCCGGTCAAACGTTCCGTTACACCGAAGCCGGCCCTGAAGGCCTGTGCGGCGGCAAGAAAGTGGTGATCGTTTCGACTTCCGGTGGCATTCATGCCGGTCAGGCCAGCGGCATCGCTCACGAAGAATATCTGAAGCTGGTACTGGGCTTCCTGGGCATCACCGACATCGAAATCGTTCGCGCCGAAGGCCTCGCTTATGGCGAAGAAGTGCGCAACAACGCGATGACCGCTGCGCAAGCGAAGATCAGCGAGCAACTGTTCGCCGCTGCGTAAGGCTTGCGTAAAGAACAGCTGATGTTCAGGTAACACTCAAAAAACTCTGTATTCTGGTTCCGCAAGGGGCGAATACGGAGTTTTTTGTTTCTGGCTGTTACATAATCTGGCCCGGGTTATGCAATCACACAATCTGCGTCTGAGTGCATTGTCGTACTGAAACACCGAATCCCCGGCGTTTCTGGCCCGCAACGCCACGGAACTTTCGATTGAGTAACAACAGGGTGGGGCATCCCGTGATGCGTCTTTGTGCAGCGTTACTGATTTGCCTGCTTGGCAGCCTGAATTCAGTGCAGGCTGCGCCTGGGCGACACCCGGTGTGGAGCGTCGGTTATCACGAGATGACGTTCCTCGATCCGCTGGATCTGCAGCCGATGCGCGCGATTGCCTTCTATCCTTCCAGCGACCGTGAACACATGAGTCTGCTCGAGGGTTACTCCGTCGAGGCTGGCGAAGACACCAAAGTCGCCATCGGCCGTTTTCCGATGCTGATGCTCTCCCACGGCAACACCGGCACGCCGCTGGCGTTGCACGATCTTGCGACATCGCTGGCGCGCAAAGGCTTTGTGGTGGTGGCGGTGATTCACCCCGGCGACAACTCCAAAGACCACAGCCGATTGGGCACCCTGAGCAATCTCTATGGCCGGCCGATTCAGATTTCCGAAGCGATTACCGCGACCCTTGGCGACCGCATGCTCGCGCCGTACGTCAACGCTGACCAGGTCGGGGTGATCGGTTATTCGGCGGGTGGCGAGACGGCGTTGATCCTGTCCGGGGCGCAACCGGATCTGGATCGCCTGCGGCGTTATTGCCAGGAACGTCCGGATGATCGTGACGCCTGCAACACGCAGGGGGAATTGATCGTCGATCGGGATGATCTGCAACCGGTGGCCGATCCGCGTGTTCACGCGTTGCTGTTGATGGCGCCGCTGAGCTTGAAGTTCGGCCGTCACACCCTCGCCGATGTGCATGTGCCGGTGCTGCTTTACAGCGGCGATGGCGACAAACTGGTCGCCTTCGACAAGAACGCGGCGGCGCTGGCGCGCAAACTGCCGACGGCGCCGGACTTCAAGTTACTCGCCGGGGCAGGGCACTTCGTCTTTATGGCGCCGTGCAACGAAGAGCAGATTCGCGCGATGCCGGCGTTGTGTACCGATGCTGATGGGGTGGATCGCGAGGATATCCATCGCAACCTCATTTCAGAGGCCGGGCGGTTCTTCTCCCATACGCTGGGTAGACCGACGCGGGCTGGCATGCAAACTGCGGATCAATAATCCGATCCCCGCAGCACCGCAGCAACTGTGGGAGCGAGCTTGCTCGCGAAAGCGTAGTGTCAGTCAATACATGTGCTGACTGATTCACCGCCTTCGCGAGCAAGCTCGCTCCCACAGGTTTTGCGTCGATTGTTCAAGAAATCGCCCGGCGCTGGAGCAGCAGGGTCAACCCCAGCCCGATCACCGACAACAGCGCCGCACTGAAGAATATCCACGAATACCCCAGATTCAGCGCCACCGCGCCCATCAACGGCCCGGCAATCGCCAGCGCCAGATCGAAGAACACCGCGTACGCGCCCAAACCGGAACCACGACTGGAACTGGGCACCTGTTTGATCGCCTCGACACCCAGCGCCGGGTACACCAACGACAAACCAAATCCCGCGAGTCCTGCGCCGATCAAGGCGAAAGCGGTCGACGGCGCCAGCCAGAGCATCACCAGCCCCACGGTTTCGATGGTCATACACGCGATAGCGGACCTGAACCCGCCGAAGCGACTGATCGCCGAGATAAACATCAGCCGTGACAGGATGAAGCACACGCCAAACACGGTCAGGCAGTACGCCGCACCGGTCCAGCCACGGTTGAGGTAATAAAGGGTGATGAAGGTGGTCAGCGTGCCGTAGCCTATTGAAGCCAGGGTCAGGCTGGCGCCATACGGAGCGATTCGCCCGAACACTGCCCAGAACGGCAGCCGTTCTCCGCGTATCACCGGCACCGAAGGCTTATTGCGGATCAGCAGCAGTGCGCCGGCCGCCAGTACGGCCAGGGCGATGCCGAGGCTGGTGAAGCCGTATTCGGCGACCATCACCACCCCTAATGGCGCACCAATGGCAATCGCGCCATAGGAAGCGATACCGTTCCAGCCAATGGATTTTGCGGTGTGTTCGACGCCGACCTGGCCCATGCACCAACTGATCGTGCCGACACCAATCAGCCCCTGAGCGACGCCGAGCAGCAAGCGCCCGATAATAAGAATGATCAGGCTGGCCAGCGGGAAGTCTTGCAGGAGCGTGGAAACCAGCGTCAGCAAACCGCTGAGCACAATCCCCCACAAACCATAAATGATCGCCCGTTTAGTCCCGATCGTATCCGACATGCGCCCGGCCATCGGCCGGCTGAGCAGGGTGGCCAAGTATTGTGAACCGATCACCAGCCCGGCAACCACCGCGCTGAAACCCAATTGCTCATGTACATAACCGGGCAACACCGCGATCGGCAGACCGATGCAGAGGAACGCAATAAAGGTGTAGAACACGATGGAAACGATCTGCAGGGTGATCGCCATGGAGCTTTGCGGTGGCAGTTGCTGCGCAGACATGAGGACTCGTTCGCGGGCGGCGGTGGGAGAGTTCGCATCATGGCTTGGGCTTGAGATAAAAGAAAGCAGGCTAACTACTTTCCCTGAGGATTGATGTAGCTATTGATGGCCCCTTCGCGAGTAGGCTCGCTCCTACAGGGGAATGCATTCCAAAGGTGGGAGCGAGCCTGCTCGCGAAGGTAGCCGCACCAGCAAATCCCTCACCCTGAAATGCAAAAAGCCCCGTCACATGGACAGGGCTTTAGCTTGAAGCTAACAGCTCAACACTAGAAGCTGCTTTTTTAGAACACCACACCCTGACTACGCAGGTAGTCATCGTAAGTGCCGCTGAAGTCGGTCACGCCATCCGGGCTCAGCTCGATGATGCGCGTGGCCAGGGACGATACGAACTCACGGTCGTGGCTGACGAAGATCAGCGTGCCCGGGTAGTTTTCCAGCGCCAGGTTCAGCGCCTCGATCGATTCCATGTCCAGGTGGTTGGTTGGTTCGTCCATGATCAGCACGTTCGGCTTTTGCAGGATCAGCTTGCCGAACAGCATGCGACCTTGCTCACCACCGGAAATCACTTTGACCGACTTGAGGATCTCGTCGTTGGAGAACAGCATGCGGCCCAAGGTACCGCGAATCATCTGCTCGCCCTGAGTCCACTGACCCATCCAGTCGAACAGGGTAACGTCGTCTTCGAAGTCGTGCGCGTGGTCCTGAGCGTAGTAGCCCAGTTCCGCGGCGTCGGTCCACTTGATGGCGCCGGCGTCCGGGGTCAGTTCGTTGACCAGGGTGCGCAGCAGGGTGGTTTTACCGATACCGTTCGGGCCGATGATCGCCACGCGCTCGCCGGCTTCAACCTGGAAGCTGAAGTCTTTGAACAGGGGTTTGCCGTCGAAGCCTTTGGCCATTTTCTCGACGATGACCGCCTGACGGTGCAGCTTCTTGTTCTGATCGAAGCGGATGAACGGGCTCACGCGGCTCGAAGGCTTGACCTCGGCCAGCTGGATCTTGTCGATCGCCTTGGCACGGGAAGTAGCCTGTTTGGCTTTCGAGGCGTTGGCCGAGAAGCGGCTGACGAACGATTGCAGCTCGGAAATCTGTGCTTTCTTCTTGGCGTTGTCCGACAGCAGTTGCTCGCGCGACTGGGTCGCCACGGTCATGTACTCGTCGTAGTTGCCTGGGAACAGACGCAGCTCGCCGTAATCCAGGTCAGCCATGTGCGTGCACACGCTGTTCAGGAAGTGACGGTCGTGGGAGATGATGATCATCAGGCTGTTGCGCTGGGTCAGCACGTTTTCCAGCCAGCGAATGGTGTTGATGTCCAGGTGGTTGGTCGGTTCGTCGAGCAACAGCACTTCCGGATCGGAGAACAGCGCCTGCGCCAGCAATACGCGCAGTTTCCAGCCCGGCGAAACTTCGCTCATCGGGCCGAAGTGCTGCTCGATGCCGATACCCAGGCCCAGCAGCAGTTCACCGGCGCGGGATTCGGCGGTGTAGCCGTCCATCTCGGCGAATTCGGTTTCCAGCTCGGCCACGGCCATGCCGTCTTCTTCGCTCATTTCCGGCAGCGAGTAGATACGGTCGCGCTCGGCCTTGACCTTCCACAGCTCTTCGTGACCCATGATCACGGTGTCGATCACGGTGAATTCTTCGTAGGCGAACTGGTCCTGGCGCAATTTACCCAGACGCACGTTCGGCTCGAGCATGACCTGACCGCCGGACGGATCGAGGTCGCCGCCGAGGATTTTCATGAAGGTCGACTTGCCGCAACCGTTGGCGCCGATCAGGCCGTAGCGGTTGCCCGCGCCGAATTTGACCGAAACGTTTTCGAAGAGCGGCTTGGCGCCGAACTGCATCGTGATGTTAGCTGTAGAAATCAAGAGTTATTCCTGCGAAGCATTCTTAAAAAGCGAGGGTGCGGCTGCAGCGCTTGGCCCGAGTCAAAGTGCGCTGAAGCGGGAGAGTCCCGTCATCAACCAAGGGGGGCGCGTAAAGTTTGGCGGCGATTGTACTGGTCTGGCTCTTTAAACGATAGGGCGATCACGCCACGATCGCCGATTGGCATGATCGCGGGACAGTTTTTCACAGATGAAGGTTCACTATCGGTTACAAACTGTGGCTAAAATGCCACCTTTCACCGAGCGTCCGGTTACGGCGCGGGCCAAGGACGTGCCATGTGTATTCAGACCACTGCATAAGACGCGGGGCTTCAGGCCACCGGCGCGCAGTTTGTTCACTTCTGACGTGTGACGATTTCCGTGAAACTCATCATTGCTGCTATTTATGTCATTTCCATTGCATACGTTCATTTGCGTGGGCGTGTGCGCCACAAGCTCGGTCGACAACTGAGTGACCATTCGACGTTTCTCGCGCCGATCAACTGCTTCTTGTATCTGTTCTCGAAAAAGCCGAACAAGCCTTACCTCGACCCGGCTGATTTTCCCGACTTGAGTCCGCTACAGGCGCACTGGGAGGAAATCCGCGAAGAAGGGCAGAATCTGCTGCGTGCCGGTGAGATCAAACGCTCCAATCAGTACGATGATGTCGGTTTCAACTCGTTCTTCAAAAGTGGCTGGAAGCGTTTCTATCTGAAGTGGTATGGCGAGAGCCATCCGTCGGCGATGAAGCTGTGCCCGCGCACCACCGAACTGGTACAGAGCATCGGTTCGATCAAGGCCGCGATGTTTGCCGAGCTGCCACCGGGTTCGAAACTGGTGCGTCACCGTGACCCGTATGCCGGTTCCTACCGCTATCACCTGGGTCTGGACACACCGAACGACGCTGGCTGCTATATCAACGTCGATGGTGAGAGCTACCACTGGCGTGACGGCGAAGCGGTGATGTTCGACGAGACGTTTATCCATTACGCCGAAAACACCACCGACAAGAACCGCATCATCCTGTTCTGCGACATTGAACGACCGATGAAGTACCGCTGGGCGGCGGCGTTCAACAGCTGGTTCAGCCGTACCGTGATGTCGGCGGCAGGTGCGCCGAACGATGCCGGTGATCGGACCGGTGGCATCAACCGCTTGTTTACCCGAATCTACAAGATTCGTTTGCGTGGTAAAGAGCTGAAAAAACGTAATCGTAAGCGCTACTACATGGAAAAGTGGGCGATCTTCGGTGGTTTGCTGGCGATCTTCATTCTGATCTGAATTTTTGCATTGGTTTGGCTGGCCCCTTCGCGAGCAGGCTCGCTCCCACCTTAGTCTCGAGTGAAAGCAATTTTTGCATTCGACTCAGAACCCTGTGGGAGCTAGCCCGCTAGCGAAGACTCTCTCAAATACAACCTGTCAGTTACCTGACGATTCTTGGATTGTCATTCACCGGAGGCCTTCTTTGTCCTCTTGGCTGGCGCTGTTTTGCTGGCGGCTTTCGCCTTCGGCTTGGCTGCAGCTTTCCCGCCCAGACTGCGTTTAAGCAACTCGGTCAGGTCGATCACATCAGCAGTTTTGCGCTCTTCCTCGCCCCCCACCGACTCAACATCCTCGATCTTGCCTTCATGGGCCTTTTTCTCGACCAGGGCCATGATCTTGTCTTCGAACTCATCCTTGTAGTCTTCGGGCTTCCAGTCCGCACTCATGTCCTGCACCAGCCGTTTGGCCATGTCCAGCTCACCCTTGGCCAACTGCGGTTTGGTCACTTCGCTGCCCAGTTCCAGCTCGTCGAGGCCACGTACCTCCTGCGGCCAACGCAGTTTCACCAGCACCAGCGCAGACTCCAGCGGCATCAACGCCGCCAGGTACTGGCGTGTATGCAGCACAACGCGGGCGAGGGCAACTTTGTTGGTCTTGCTCAGGGTTTCGCGCAGCAATGCGTAAACCTTGCCGCCGCGCTTGTCTGGCGCCAGGTAGTAAGGGGTGTCGATGTTCTGCAGGGGAATCTGTTCGGCGTCGACAAAGGAAAAGATGTCGATGGTCTGCGTTGAAACCGGGTGCGCCGAGCGGATTTCCTCTTCGCTGAGCACCACATAGCGGCCCTTTTCATAGGCCACGCCTTTGACGATGTGCTCCTTGGTGACTTCCTTGCCGGTGACCTTGTTGACCCGTTTGTAACCCACCGGATCCATGCTGCGGCTGTCGAGCCAATCGAAATCCACGCCCTGCGACGAGGTCGCCGAGACCAATGCGACAGGGATGTGCACCAGTCCGAAACTGATCGCGCCTTTCCAGATTGCCCGAGCCATGGTGAGTTCTCCGAGTGATGATCGGATGACCTGCTGCTGTGACTGAAAGTTTCCCCGGAATGCACGGGGTTTCGGGGACTCGGTCAAGTCGTGTTACATGTTGTTTAAGGCTTGTGGGTTAACAAATCCGAACCCTCGGCGTAGCGTGGACTCGAAGGCTCTATCCCCGGCCCCATCGAGAGGCAGCGTCATGAACCGAATTCTGCTTGGCATCGTCGTCCTGATCCTCAGTGGCGGTCTGGTTCATGCCGACGTCTTGCTGGCGCAAAGCCCTACCGGCAACAGCAACAACCCCTACAACAGCCCGATCCGCCGGGCCAACCCCAACAGCATGCAGGGCACTCAGCCCAGCGCTCCACCCATTCGCGGGACGAACACGGTACCGACACCGCGTCAGCCGACCGTCGAGAACCGTGGCATCGGCAATGGCCAGCCGATCCACTCGGTGCCAAGCACGCCACCGACGTTCATTCCCAATCCACCTTCGCGCAGCGGAGGCAGCAACCGTTGAGCGGCAGAACTGAAGTTTTGCCGGCCCCACAAACGAACAAAAGGAATCGTGCATGTTGCGTAAAACCCTTCTAGCCACACTGTGTGCCGGCGCGCTGATCAGCGTTCCGGCGTTTGCCGCCGCGCCCAAAGAGCTGCAAAGCGAACAGGGCACTCTCGAAGTCACGACCATCACCGCAGGCCTTGAACATCCATGGGCGCTGGCGTTTCTGCCGGACCGCCAAGGCATGCTGGTCACCGAGCGTCCGGGCAATCTGCGTGTAGTCGCGGCCGACGGCACACTGTCGGCGCCGATCTCCGGCGTGCCGCAGGTCTGGGCCAAGGGGCAGGGCGGGTTGCTGGATGTCGTGCTGTCGCCGGACTTCAAACAGGATCGTCTGGTCTACCTGTCCTATGCCGAAGGTGGCGGTGCCGGCGACAAGGCTGGCACCGCCGTGGGACGAGGGCGGCTCTCGGATGACTTGAAGACACTGAAGGATTTCAAAGTGATCTTCCGCCAGGAACCGAAGCTTTCGGTTGGCAACCATTTCGGCTCGCGGCTGGTGTTTGATCGCGACGGTTATTTGTTCATTACTTTGGGCGAGAACAACGACCGGCCGACCGCACAGGATCTCGACAAGCTGCAAGGCAAAGTCGTGCGCATCTACCCGGACGGCAAGGTGCCGGATGACAATCCCTTTGTCGGTCAGTCCGGCGTACGGCCAGAGATCTGGGCCTACGGCCTGCGTAACCCACAGGGCGCAGCGCTCAACCCGTGGACCGGCACGCTGTGGGAGAACGAACACGGCCCGCGCGGTGGCGATGAGGTGAACATCATCGAGCGCGGCAAGAATTACGGTTGGCCGCTGGCAACCCACGGCATCAATTATTCGATGCAGCCGATCCCGGAAGCCCAGGGTAAAACGGCGGAAGGCACCGTCGCGCCGCACCATGTCTGGGAGAAGTCGCCGGGCGTCACCGGCATGGCGTTTTACGATGCCGATCGCTTTAAACCGTGGCAACACAATGCGTTTGTCGGTGCCTTGGTGACTCAGGAACTGATTCGTTTGCAGTTCGATGGCGACAAGGTTGTGCACGAGGAGCGTTTGCTAGGTGAACTGAATCAGCGGATTCGCGATGTGCGGCAAGGGCCGGATGGTTATCTGTATGTGCTGACGGATGAAGAGAAAGGTTCACTGTACAAAATCGGCCTGAAGCCCGCGCTTTAAAGACGATCCCCCTGTAGGAGCTGTCGAGTGCAACGAGGCTGCGATCTTTTGATCTTGTTTTTCAAAATCAAAAGATCGCAGCCTTCGGCAGCTCCTACAGGTGAGTTCTCACGTTTCGCGGGAATACAGCACCACCGCCGCGCGCAATTTACCCCGGCCAAACCGGCACATTTTCTCGAATTCGCCATGGCTGACCGGCACATGCTGGCAATCCATGGGCTGTCGATGCTGGCTGTGGTCGACATCCGGGTCATGCAGGTAAACGAAATCTTCGTCGCAATCGGTCACGACCACCCAGTGCGGCGACTTGGAGCGCGTCAGTCGATAGCTGCTGATCAACACCAGTGGCTGTCCACCGGCATCCAGCAGTCGTGGCAGATCCAGCAACGCACCGATCACACACTCGACATCGGTTTCCTGCAATTGCGCGGTGAACTCATCATGCACCAAACGCATGACGTCTTTTTTATGCGCATCCCGCACACCGTCGAGGAACAATGGCCCGGCCAGGCTTAGTTGCAAACCCACCTTGTAGCCTCGACGCCACGCCGCCAACGCCAATCCCTGCGGACTGCATCCGCCGTGGCCGGAGGTCATGAACACCGTGGTCGCCTCACGCCAGATCTGCAATTCTTCGCGCCGCTCCAGCAAACGCTCAGATTGCAGTGCGCCCATGGCCATCAACAGACACGCCGGGCCACAAGTGAAGTCGGTGGTTTGCCGGTAGTAGGGCACTTTGATGCTGCGTGAATCACGGTGCTGAAGGATGCGTTTCTCCAGGCGTAGCGCGTCGGCATGATCTTCGTAGTAATCGTGAATCAGCGCAAAACGCCGGTAGCCATTGCGTTCGTACAACGCGATCGCCGCAGGGTTGTCGATGCGCACTTCCAGGCGCAGGTATGCGCAGTCGTGCTCCAGCGCCATCGCTTCAATGCGTTGCAGCAGCTGTTTGCTCAGGCCGGTGCCGCGCGCCTCGACGGCGAGCGCAATGGAATACAGCCGCGCGAGTGAAGTGCCGCGATGGAACAACACCAGTGCGTAACCCAGCAGTTGGCCATCGCACTCCGCCACCAGCAACTGCCCGTGAGCGCGGGTGATCATCCACTGAAAGCTGCGACTGGTGAGCCGGTCCGTGGTGAAACATTGCATTTCCAGTGCCAGCAGCGCCGGCAAGTCTTCAACTACCGCCAAACGAAAAACAGCCTTCATATGACCACCGTAAAAGTTGCGTAACGAAACGAGACTTTCAAAAAACTTCGTGCTTAATAGAAAAGGTCTTGTTCTCCAACGGATCAATCTCTATGTCAGCGGTACAGGGTCATTGGCGCGAAGTATCCGAGCAAAGTTTGCCGGCGGCAACTATTTTAAGTTCAGCGATTAAAGCCTCCAGTCAAGTGTTGATTATTGTCGAACGCAAGGAAGACTGGGCTTCATACTTCCCCAGCGAAGACATCCTGACCGCTCAGGAGTACCTCGAACACAGCTGCGGCAGCGAGCCGGGCAAGCGCGTTCAGGTGATCAATTTGTGCCGCAGCTACAAGTACCTGGGTCACGGCTACTACTGCTCGCTGCTCGCCGAAGCACGGGGGCACAAGGTGATTCCATCGGTGCGCACCATCAGCGAACTGACGAAAAAATCACTGTACGGCCTGGCTCTGGACGATCTCGATAAAACCCTGGAGAAAGCCCTCAGTCATCATCTCTACAGTGACACCGAAGGCTTTACTCTGACGCTGTATTTCGGTCGAACACATATTGAACCCTTACAGGATCTGGCGCGGCAGTTGTTTGAAGTGTTTCCCTGCCCGATCCTGTTAGTTGAGTTCCGCCGAACTAACGGTTGGCACATCGAAGGGATAAAGTCTGGCGCTTTGCACAAGTTGCGCGATGATCAGGAAGATCAGTTCGCCAATGCGCTGGACGGTTTCAGCCGTAAAGTCTGGCGTGTACCGCGCTCGCCGCAAGTAGCGCGCTACGACCTGGCGATTCTGCACGATCCGCAAGAAGCTTTGCCGCCATCCAACGCCAAGGCACTGGCGAATTTCGTCCGGGTCGGCAAAACCATGGGTATCGATGTTGAACTGATTGAACGCAAGGATTACGCACGACTCGCCGAGTACGACGGCTTGCTGATCCGCGAGACCACCAGCGTCGACAATCACACTTATCGCTTCGCCAAGAAGGCCGAAAGTGAAGGACTGGTGGTCATGGATGACCCAACGTCGATTCTGCGCTGCACCAACAAGGTCTACCTCACCGATCTGCTCAACAGCCATCAACTGGGCATGCCCGCCACCGAGATCCTTTACAAGGAGCGACCCGAAGACTTCGAACGGGTCGGCGAGCGGCTTGGCTTTCCGCTGGTGCTGAAGATTCCCGACGGCTGTTTTTCCCGTGGGGTGATCAAGGTCGAAAGCCAGCAGGCGCTGCTCGAAGCGACCGCCGAACTGTTCGAACACTCGGTGTTGCTGCTGGCTCAAGAGTTTTTCTACACCGAATACGACTGGCGCATTGGCGTGCTTAACCGCAAACCGATCTTCGCCTGCCAGTACTTCATGTCCAAAGGCCACTGGCAGATTTACAACCACAAGGCCAAAGGTCAGGACGTCAACGGCGAATGCCGAACGATGGCAATCCACGAGGCACCGCGGGCAGTGGTGGAACTGGCGGTGAAGACCGCCAACCTGATCGGCGATGGCCTCTACGGCGTCGATCTGAAGCAGGCCGGCGACAAAGTGGTGGTGATCGAAGTCAACGACAACCCCAACCTCGACGCCGGCATTGAAGACGCCTATTTGCACGACGATCTGTACTCACTGGTGCTGGAAGAGTTCGTGCGCCGCCTGGAACTCAAGCGTCGCGGTCAGGCGTGGTGAGGCGCCGATGATCAACAGCTTCGCACTGAGCCACGGCGCCTTGCAGCGGGTCGAGCGACTGGACGCCGAGGTGATGCTGTTCAGCAACCCCGATGCCGCCGAGCGCGACTTGCTGCACAGTCATTTCAAAGTCGACGAGCATGCACTGGCGTCAGCGCTGGACCCGGACGAGGTGTCGCGCATTGAGTTCCATCCCGACCATCTGTTCCTGATCTGGAAGCGTCCGGAAAACTATTCCGGTGGCGGCACGCTGGCATTTGAGGTGTCGTCCTGCGGATTGCTGTTCGCACCGGGGCAATTGCTGGTGATCGCCACCGACGACACACCGCTGCACGGCCTCGGCACCCGCCAACCGTTGAACACGCCGCTGGATGTATTGCTCGACCTGCTGTTCAACAACATCCATCACTACCTCGGGCACCTGAAGGTGATCAAACTGGTCGCCCGCGAGTTGCAGCAGAAATTCAACGCCTCGATGCAGAACCAGCATCTGGTGCAGATGTTCAACCTCAGCGAAAGTCTGATCTATTACATCAACGCACTGCACAGCAACGGCGCAGTGCTGACGCGGCTGCGCAATCACGCCGAAAAGCAGCATTTCGGCAGCGAGGCGATCGGCCTGATCGACGACCTGATCATCGAAAACAACCAGTGCTACAAGCAGGCGGAAATCTACTCGACGGTGTTTTCCGGGCTGATCGATGCGCGCGGCAATCTGATGAACAACAGCATGAACAACCTGCTGCGCAAGCTGACGTTGATCAACGTGGTGTTTTTGCCGTTGAACCTGATTGCTAGCATTGGCGGCATGTCGGAGTTCAGCATGATGACGGCGGGGACGCCTTGGTGGATTTCCTATCCGCTGTTTTTGGCGGCGATGTTGCTGGGGGCGGGGGGGATGTTGTTTGGGTTGCGGCGTTTGGCCAGATGAGTGGGGTTGTGCAATAACCCGGGTAGGAGCTGCCGAAGGTTCGGGCCGCGATCGGACGATCTTTTGATCTTGGCTCTTAAAAACAAAATCAAAAGATCGCAGCCTTCGGCAGCTCCTACAGAGAACGCGCGCTGCAGTCCCGCATTTGGCCGAACCGCCACTGTGATGCCTTGTTATAGTTCGGGCCTCATTTTCAGCCCGGTAAAGGATCACTGCCATGACTCAATACTCCGCCTTCAGCGTCGAACTGGCCGACAACATCGCCCATGTGCAGATCAACCGTCCGGAAAAGATCAACTCGATGAACGCGGCGTTCTGGAGCGAGATCGTCGAGATCTTCCAGTGGATCGACGACACCGATGAAGTGCGCGTGGTGGTGCTCAGCGGTAACGGTAAACACTTTTCCTCGGGCATCGACCTGATGATGCTCGCCGGCGTCGCCAATGAACTGGGCAAGGACGTTGGCCGCAACGCGCGCCTGTTGCGAAAAAAAATTCTGACCCTGCAAGCCTCGTTCAACGCCGTCGACAACTGCCGCAAACCGGTGCTTGCCGCCATTCAGGGGTATTGCCTCGGTGGCGCCATCGATCTGATCGCCGCCTGCGACATGCGCTACGCCGCCGAAGACGCGCAATTCTCGATCAAGGAAATCGATATCGGCATGGCCGCCGATGTTGGCACTTTGCAACGGTTGCCACGGATCATCGGTGACGGCATGCTGCGTGAGCTGGCTTACACCGGTCGCACTTTCGGCGCTGACGAGGCGCGCAGCATCGGCCTGGTCAATCGCGTCTACAGCGACAAGGACGCGCTGCTCGAAGGTGTGCAGGACATCGCTCGCGAGATCGCTTCGAAGTCACCGATTGCGGTCACCGGCACCAAGGAAATGATCAGCTACATGCGCGACCATCGCATCGACGACGGTCTTGAATACGTTGCCACCTGGAACGCCGCCATGTTGCAATCCACCGACTTGCGCGTGGCCATGGCCGCCCATATGAGCAAACAGAAACCCGAATTTCTGGACTGAGAAACCATGACATCTCGCTGGACCACTGCAGTACTGGACACCGATCAACCCGGCGGCTGGGCCGTGGCGCGCAGCCCGGAAGGCTTTTTGTTCGACGACAACGGCGCGCTGTTCCCACGTGAATGGCTCAAGCGTCAGGACTTGTCGATCCTCGCCGAGCACGGCATCGGCCATCTCGATGGCGAGCCGGTGTACTTGCTGGAACTGCGCAGTGCCAGCGAAGTGTCGGGTTGTAACTGGAAAGGCCTGCGGGCGTTCATGCTTGATGGCGATCACACCATCTACAAAGTGCTCGGTTACGCCGCGCAGATCGGCACGTGGGCCCGCGAACATCGCTTCTGCGGCAACTGCGGGCAGGCGATGACCCAGGTGCCGCGTGAACGGGCGATGTATTGCCAGCCGTGCGATCTGCGCAGTTATCCGCGTATTTCGCCGAGCATGATCGTGCTGATCACCCGGGGCGACGAGATTCTGTTGGCGCGCTCACCGCGTTTCGTCACCGGGGTCTACAGCACGCTGGCCGGATTCGCCGAACCGGGCGAGTCGGCCGAGGATTGCCTGATTCGTGAAGTGCGCGAGGAAGTGCAGATCGAGGTGCAGAACATTCAGTATCTGGGCAGCCAGTGCTGGCCGTTCCCGCATTCGATGATGCTCGGCTTCCATGCCGAGTACGCCGGTGGCGAGATTGTCTGTCAGGAAGACGAGATCGAAGACGCCCAGTGGTTCAACGTGCACGACCTGCCGCCGTTGCCGGCGTCCAAGTCGATTGCCCGTTATCTGATCGACGTCTACGTCGCGCGGCGTTTAGGCCACGCTGAACCAGTGCTGCCAGGCTAGGCGCACGGTCAAACCCAGCACCACGGTGATGAACACCGGGCGAATGAATTTGGCGCCGCCGCTGATCGCGGTGCGCGCGCCAAAGAACGCGCCGACCATCACCGACAGGCCCATGCTCAGGCCGATGATCCAGTCCACCTGCCCGGAAAACACGAACACCGACAGCGCCGCAATGTTGCTGACGAAGTTCATGCTGCGCGCCACACCGCTGGCCTTGACCAGGTCGATCGGGTAGAGCAGCAGGCTGCTCACCGTCCAGAATGCGCCAGTGCCGGGACCGGCCACGCCATCGTAGAAACCGAGGCTGAAGCCTTGGGTCGACTGCCATTTCTTTTTGATCGGCGCATCGCTGTCGAGTGGCGCTTTTGGCGTGCCGCCGAACAACAGATACAGACCGCAGGCGAAGACGATTACCGGAAGCATCTTGTTCAGCCATTCGGCCGGCAGGTAATGGGCGACGATGGCGCCGGTCAGTGCGCCGATCAAAGTGCCGACAATCGCATGCGTCCACTGTCGAGGGTGGAACAGCTTGCGTTTGTAGAAGGTGAAACTGGCGGTGGCCGAACCGAAGGTCGAGCTCAACTTGTTGGTGCCGAGTACCAGATGCGGTGGCAGGCCGGCCGTCAGCAGTGCAGGCGTGGTCAACAGACCGCCACCGCCGGCGATGGCATCGATGAAACCGGCAATGAAAGCGACAAGGGCCAGGATGGCGAGGGTGGTGAGGTCAACGCTGAGTTCGAAAGGCATGGAATCGGCTTATTCGGCAGGGCGCAGATTAGGCTGCGGGGAGGGCGGTCATGTTACTCATTTCCAAGTGTTGCGGCGACCCGTCTGACGCCATCGCTGGCAAGCCAGCTCCCACAGGTTTTTGCGTAGTACCCAAGATCATTGTTCACCCTGATCCTTGTGGGAGCTGGCTTGCCAGCGATGAGGACAGTCGAGCCAACAAATAAACCAACTGTTGCCCACACAACAACCCGCCAACAAATCCCCCTCTACAAAACATCAATCCCACGCCGAACATCAACAAAATCGGGCATTCCAACCCTGGCACGCTTGCTGCTCTACCACTCCCATCTCCGCAAACGTCCCGAGGACACGCCAATGAGTCAGCAAGCCGTAAAATTTGCCTACTGGGTGCCGAACGTCAGTGGTGGGCTGGTGGTCAGCAAGATCGAACAGCGCACCGATTGGGGCATCGACTACAACCGCAAACTGGCGCAACTCGCCGAGACGGCCGGGTTCGAATACGCGCTGACGCAGATCCGTTTCACCGCCGGGTATGGTGCGGAGTTCCAGCATGAGTCGGTTGCGTTCAGTCATGCTTTGTTGGCTGCAACCACCAAACTCAAGGTCATCGCAGCGATTCTGCCTGGCCCGTGGCAGCCGGCGCTGGCGGCCAAGCAACTGGCGACGATCGACCAACTCACCAACGGTCGCATCGCGGTGAACATCGTCAGTGGTTGGTTCAAGGGCGAATTCCAGGCCATCGGTGAGCATTGGCTGGAGCACGACGAGCGTTATCGTCGTTCCGAAGAGTTCATTCGTTCACTGCGCGGCGTGTGGAGTCAGGACAACTTCACCTTTCGTGGCGACTTCTACCGTTTCGACAATTACAGCCTGAAACCAAAACCCTTGGGCCGTCCGGAAATCTTTCAGGGCGGCAGTTCCCGTGCGGCACGGGACATGGCGGCGCGGGTGTCGGACTGGTATTTCACCAATGGCAACAGCGTTGAGGGGATCAAGGCGCAGGTCGACGATATTCGTGCCAAAGCAGCGGCAAATAGTCATTCGGTGAAAGTTGGCGTCAACGCGTTTGTCATCGCCCGTGATACCGAAGAAGAGGCGCGGGCCGTGCTTGCGCAGATCATCGATCAGGCTGACCCGGAAGCCGTGAACGCCTTCGGCGATGCAGCGAAGCAGGCGGGCCGGGCATCGCCGGAAGGAGAGGGCAACTGGGCAAAATCGACGTTTGAGGATCTGGTGCAGTACAACGATGGTTTCAAGACCAATCTGATTGGCACGCCGCTGCAGATTGCCGAGCGGATTGTCGCGTTGAAAGCGGTGGGTGTGGATCTGGTGTTGGCGGGGTTTCTGCACTTTCAGGAAGAGGTCGAATATTTCGGGCGGCGGGTATTGCCGCTGGTGCGCGAACTGGAGGCCGAAAAGACTGCCGCCGTCGCTTGAACCCCACACATCCCCTGTAGGAGTGAGCCTGCTCGCGATAGCGTCTGAACATTCAACTTGTATGTTGACTGACACACCGCTATCGCGAGCAGGCTCACTCCTACAGTTGGAGCTGTGTTGGCTTACAGGCCGAGTTCGGTCAGGCCCGGATGATCATCCGGACGACGGCCCAGTGGCCAGTGGAACTTGCGTTCGCTTTCCTTGATCGGCATGTCGTTGATGCACGCATAGCGCTGGAACATCAGGCCCTGTTCATCGAACTCCCAGTTTTCATTGCCGTAAGAGCGGAACCAGTTACCCGAGTCATCGTGCCATTCGTAGGCGTAGCGCACGGCGATGCGGGTATCCGAGTAAGCCCACAGTTCCTTGATCAAACGATAATCCAGCTCTTTTGCCCATTTACGGGTCAGAAAGGCCTTGGCTTCTTCGCGGTTGTTGGCGAACTCGGCGCGGTTACGCCACTTGGTGTCGAGGGTGTAAGCCAGCGATACCCGTTCCGGGTCGCGGGAGTTCCAGCCATCCTCGGCCAGTCGAACTTTCTCGATGGCTGATTCACGGTTGAAGGGCGGCAATGGCGGACGTACCTGGGCTGCAGTAGACATATCAGTCTCCCGATCTAATTAATAATGGAACAACAAGTCCGGCTTATTAAGGCGTTACAGGTCCAATAACTTTCGCGCCATGCATTGCGCATTATCGGCGGCACTGTGATCACCCATCACAAGCGCTACGGTAATGGCACCGTCAATCAGAATCAGCAGCTGTTTGGCCAGCAGTTGCGGATCCTCGGCACCATGTTCGGTACACAGCTCGCACACGTAGTCGAGCAGTTTCTGTTTGTGTTCTTTGGCGACCAGCCGCACCGGGTCCTGCGGATCGCCGGTCTCGCCGCTGGTGTTGATAAAGGCGCAGCCGCGAAAGCCTTCCGAGGCAAACCAGCTCTTGAGCACGGTAAACAGGTTGAGCAGGCGATCGGCCGGGGTTTCGGCCTGATCGACAGCGCTTCTGTACCAGTGCATCCAGCGCACATCGCGGCGTTGCAGGGCGGCGACGGTCAAGGCGTCCTTGTCGGCAAAGTAACGGTAAATACTTTTTCTGGAGACGCCGGCGGTTTTCACCAGAAGATCCATGCTGGTGGCAGCGATGCCACTTTTGTAGATCAGCTTTTCGGTGACATCCAGAATGATGTCGCGTGTGTCGTTGCTAGTGATTTCGTTCATGCGGCGAACAGTAGAACGATTGTTCTCCTTGGTCAAGCGAGTATTTTTATTGCTGGTGAAATCGCTTTCGCGAGCAAGCTCGCTCCCACAGGGGAATGCATTTCAAATGTGGGAGCGAGCCTGCTCGCGAAGGGGCCATTACAGACACTGACAAGACCCGAAGGATGCGATGGTGTAAGCTCTCGGGTTCTTCGGATTCGACCCATTGCGAGCCCTATGCCGTTGCTTTTCAAACGCTCCTTGCTGCCCAAATTGCGCAGCTTCCCGCTGACCGCCGAGGCCGTGACCATTCTGTCCGGCGCCGCTGAATTTCGTCGTTGCCTGCTCGAGAAAATCGCCGCAGCGACCCAGCGTATCTACATCGTTGCGCTGTATCTGCAGCAAGACGAAGCCGGTCAGGAAATTCTCGATGCACTTCACGCCGCCAAGCTCAAGCGTCCCGAGCTGGAAATTGCCGTGGTGGTCGATTGGCTGCGCGCCCAGCGTGGGCTGATCGGTGCCGGCAAGCAGCCGGGCAACTCGGCGTGGTACCAGGAAATGACCCGCACGCACCAAAGCGAAGTGCCGGTGTACGGCGTGCCGGTGCAGACTCGCGAGCTGTTCGGCGTGCTGCATCTGAAGGGCTTCGTGATCGACGACTGCGTGGTCTACAGCGGCGCGAGCCTGAACAACGTTTATCTGCACAAGTTCGACAAGTACCGTTTCGACCGCTATCACGTGCTGCAAAGCCAGGAACTGGCGGACTCGATGCATCATCTGGTCAAACACGGTCTGATCGAATCGAAAGCGGTGCATCGCCTCGATCTGCCCAACCTGCCGACCACGCGCAGCCTGCGCAACGATATCGGTGATCTGCGCAGCCGCTTGAAATATGCCACATACGACACGGCCACGGGCAGCACCGCCCGAGATGGCCTGTGCGTTACGCCGTTGCTCGGCGTCGGCAAGAACAACCCGTTGAACCGGGCGATTCTCGAGTTGATCGCCAGCGCGCAAAAACAGCTGACCATTTGCACGCCATACTTCAATCTGCCGCTGGGCGTGATCCGTGAGATCAATCGCGCGCTGGCCCGTGGGGTGAAGATCGACATCGTCGTTGGCGACAAGACCGCCAACGACTTCTATATCCCGCCGAGCGAGCCGTTCAAGGTGATCGCAGCGCTGCCGTATCTGTACGAGATCAGCCTGCGCCGCTTCGCCAAACGCCATCAGCGCAACATCGACAGCGGTCAGTTGAACCTGCATTTGTGGCGTGATGGCGACAACACCTATCACCTCAAGGGCATGTGGGTCGATCAGCGCTATACGCTGCTCACCGGCAACAACCTCAATCCTCGGGCGTTCCGCCTGGATCTTGAGAACGCCTTGTTGATTGATGACCCGAAGGGCGAGTGGCTGGCGCCACGGGCGAAGGAACTGGAAGAGATTTTCCGCCATACCACGCGGATCGACAGCTTTCAGAGCCTGGAGACGCTGCCGGAATACCCGGCCGGGGTGGCCAAGTTCCTCAAGCGCGTGAGTCGGGTGCGGATTGAGCGGTTGCTGTACCGAATTTTGTAGGCTGCTGAAAATGCCATCGCTGGCAAGCCAGCTCCCACAGGTTCTATGGTGTACACAATATTTGTGAATGACCGAGAACACTGTGGGAGCTGGCTTGCCAGCGATGGGGCCCGCTTAGACGCTACAAAAAATCAATTCAGACCCAACTTGCCACGCAACGTGGACAGATCTTCCGCCAGCGTATTCACCGGCCCGACCAGCGCCTTGCGGTCGTTATCCTTCACCTTGTCATAAGTCTCGAAACCACCATCCTTGGTCTTGTACTTGGCCAGAATCTTGTCGACGGTGGCAAAGTTCTTGTCGACCTTCGCTGCAAACGCCTTGTCCTGCTGTTCGATCTGCGGACGGAACAGGTCGACGATTTTCTTCGCGCCGTCGATGTTGCCCTGGAAGTCATACAGGTCCGTGTGGCTGTAGCGATCTTCTTCGCCGGAGATCTTGGTCGCGGCGACTTCTTCCAGCAGCGCAGCAGCACCGCCGACGACTTTCTCAGGCGGGAAGGTCAGCCCGGCGACGCGGGTCTGCAGGTCTTTGACGTCGCTGTTGAGCTTGTCCGCCAGTTCGTTCAGGCCTTGGGTGCTTTTTTCCGAGAACAGCGTGTACTCGATGCGGTGGAAACCGGTGAAGTCTTCAGCCTTCACGCCTTTCTCGTGATCGTCGACACGGGAGTCGATGGACGCATCAAGGTCACTGAACAGTTCGGCAATCGGCTCGATCGACTCGTAGTAAACGCGAGTCGGCGCGTAGAGCCTTTGCGCGGTGGCCAGGTCGCCCTTTTTCACCGCATCGGTGAATTGTTGGGTGTGGCTACCCAGTTCATCCAGTTGCTCGGTGACGTAAATCTTGTAGTCCGAAACCGGCCCCACCAGATCCAGCGGTGCTGTGGCAGCGAATGCCGACAGCGGGGTGTTGAGCAAACCAAGGGTCAGCAATAACGCGAGTGGCGTCTTTTTCATGGGGGCGGCTCCAGTGTCGAGATAGTTTTATGCGGCTGTTTTCGGTTGTGTGGCGTTGAGCAGCGAGCGGCCGATGAAGTCCTTGTCGCCCGTGACACCCGGGAGGGTGAAGAAGTAACCGCCGCCGACCGGTTTGAGGTATTCCTCCAGCGGTTCGCCGTTTAGGCGGGTCTGCACGGTGATGAAGCCTTTTTCCAGATCAGCCTGGTAACAGATGAACAACAGGCCCATGTCGAGCTGACCGTTCTTGTTTACGCCATTCGAATAGTTGAATGGCCGGCGCAGGATCAGGTTGGCCTGGGTTGCAGCCGTACGCGGATTAGCCAGACGAATGTGCGCGTCGAGTTTGGTCAGCTTGCCGGCCGGGTCTTTGCTGTAATCCGGGACTTCGCTTTCATGCTGGCCACCCATCGGTGCCCCGGTGGTTTTGACCCGGCCAAGGATGCTTTCCTGCTCCTGCAATGGTGTGCGGTCCCAGCGCTCGACAAAGTTGCGGATGATCCGCACCGCTTGATAGCTGCCATGCGCAGCCCAGGCCGGCTCGTCGCTGCCCGGTTGCACCCAGACCAGGCGATCCATGGCTTTGCCATCGTTGGAATCCGGGTTGGCCGAGCCGTCGCGGAAACCGAGGAAATTGCGCGCCGATTGTGCCGGCACACCGGGTTTCGCCGGGGCTTGCGGCGGCACGCTGCCTTCCTGCTTCCAGCGCACCAGCAGCAGATCCGGGAGGTTTTTGACGATGTCGCGCAGGGCGTGAATGTTGGTGTCAGCGGTGTTCGAGCAGAACTGCAGGCTCAGGTCGCCATGGCAGCAATCGGCATCCAGCGCATCGTTGGGGAAACCGACCATACGGATCAGCCGTTTGGGTTTGGCCTCGGCCAGACCGAAGCGCTCATCGAACAGCGACTCACCGACGGAAACGGTGATGGTCAGGTTGTCCGGCGTGACGTTCGGGCCGAGGATGCCGGAATCCGGCGGTGGCAGTTTCGGATCGATCTGTGCGACCGGGCCGCCCTTCATCAGGAAGGCAATGCGCTCGTTGAGCGTGCGGAACAGCCGCTCGAGGTCTTCGCGATCACTGGCCAGCACGTCGAATGAAACCAGCATGCCCGAGGCCGGACGCGGAGTGACGATGCCGGTTTGATGCACACCGTGGAAATCGTGGCGGTCTTCGGTCTTGTCGCTGCTCGGTGCTTCAGTGACCTGTGCTGGCGCGGCAGCCATGGCCGGGCAGCTCAGTGCGGACCCGGCGAGGGCAACACCGGCGGCGCCCATACCCATCAGGACACGGCGACGTTGCAGGTTGAGCGTTTCTAGATCTTTCATCGGGAATGGGTCTTCTGCTTACAGGCCGGAGAGGCCGAGGGCGGGATCGATGCCATCCAGTGCGTCGGCCAGAGCCTGGGCCTTGTCGGCGATCTGCTTGCGTTGTGCGCCACTGACGGAGTCGTAGCTGGCGTAGCCGTCCTTGATCTTGTAGGTGTCGAGTTCGCTGTCGAAATCCGCCAGTGCCTTATCGATTTTCGGCAGCAGGTCGGCAGCTGATTTGCTCAGCATCGGCCGCAGCAGGTCGACGACTTTGCGCGCGGTTTGCGCATTGGCGGAGAAACCGTTGAGGTCGCTGTGGCTATAGCGTTCTTCTTCACCGCTGGCGGCGCGAACGTCAGCCAAAGTGTTGAGGTTGCGCACGATGATGTTGACCAGTTGCTCCGGTGGCAGCGATTGCGCGAGCAATTGCTGTTTGAGCGTGGTGACATCGCTGAGCAAACGCTGGGCGACCGGCGTCAGATCGTCGAGTTTGCGCTGTTGGAACAGGCCGAATTCGAGGCGATGGAAACCAACGAAGGCCGGATCCTGTTCGCGTTTTTCGAAATAGTCGGCGCGGGCGTTGATGCTGTTGTCCAGTTCGGCCAGGCGCTGCGCGGCCGGCGCCAGATGTTGATAAGCCGCACGCGCGGGCAGGTATAGCGCTTGGGCTTGGCTGAGATCACCGCTTTCAATCGCTTGATTGAGCGCCGTGACAGCTTTGATCAGCGCGCTGCTCTGGCTGGCCAGATACACACGGAACTCCGACAGCGGCCCGACGAAGGCGACCATCGACGGTTTGGCCTTGGCGGCAGCGTCGGAGGCGGCAGTAGGTGTCACATGCAGGGTGCCGCGCGGATTGCTCAGCAAGCCGCAAGTGATCGCGTAATCGCCCGGTTGCAGATTGGCGTTGATCACCTGACTCAGGCCCGGCGCAATGTTTTCGCGCTCTTCGACGACCAGTACGCCATCGAGGATTTCCCATTCCACGGCCCGGTCGGAGCGGTTGACGATGCGGAAACTGGCGCGGCCAGCCGGCACAGTCAGCGCGTTCGGCTCGCAATTGCCCGGATGGATATTCACCACCACTTCATCGTGATTGTGCTGACGCTTGGCCGCGGCCATTTTCGAGGCGTAATAAAACAGACCACCGGCGGCGATCATCACCACCACCGAGCCTGCCACCGCCCAGCGCAAGGCGCGAGGAGGGGAGGCCTGAGGAGAGTTAGGCTTTGACATGAATGCCCTTATTGGCTGGAAACGGAAGACGATTGCGCAGTGGGTTTGGCCGCCGGCAGGAAGAACATCACCAGTGCTACCAGCAGATAAATCAGGTAGGCCCCGAGGGTGCTGACGGTCGGCGCATCCTGATAACCGAACATGCCGGCCAGCACCGCACCCAGCGGGCCGTCCATCGGCAGCGTTGCGCTGAAGTCAAAGAGCACGGTTTGCAGGTGATTCCACAGCCCGGCTTCATGCAGGGCCTGCACCGAGTTGGCGAGAATCCCGGCGGCGACCACCAGAATGAACAGGCCGGTCCACTTGAAGAACGCGGAAAGATTGAGGCGCATGCTGCCGCTGTAGATCAGGAAGCCGACGATAATCGCCAGAATCAGCCCGAGCAGGGCTCCGATCGGCGCGCCCGGGCCTTCGCTTTGCTGAAACACCGCGAGCAGGAAGAACACGGTTTCCAGACCCTCACGGGCCACGGCGAAGAAGACCATGGCGATCAGTGCGATCACCTGGTGTTTCGAGGACGTCAGCGCCTCATCCAGCGAGGCTTGCAGCGAATGCTTGATCGAACGCGCCACTTTGCGCATCCAGAACACCATCGAACTGAGAATGGCCACGGCGACCAGCCCGACGATGCCTTCAAACAGTTCCTGTTGCTTCTGCGGGAATTCGGCACTGACCAGTTCCAGACCACCGCCGACCAGCAGGGCGAGGGCCGCAGCGAGGAAAACCCCGATCCATACGGCAGGCATCCATTGGCCACGGCCGGTCTGTTGCAGGTAACTGGCGATAATGCCAACGATCAGCGCGGCTTCAATGCCTTCGCGCAGCATGATCAGGAAGGGAACGAGCATTTGGTGTCCAAGAGGTCATTTCTAGAGGTTACAAGTTGTAACATAATGAAAGTCATTCTCACATGACATTGATTGACATAAACCTGAACAGTTGCTGAACGACCTCAATTTTTGCCTCGCATTGATCCCTGTAGGCCTTCGCCTGCTCGCGATGGCGTCGTATCAGTCAGCGCTGATTTTTCAGACCCACCGCTATCGCGAGCAGGCTCACTCCTACAGAGAGTTCGTGTTGAATTCGCCACCTGCGGTAAGATGCCCACCATCCAAAAACAACAAGGTTCACCGCGTTCCATGTCGGAAAAAGACACCATCGCCGTTCAACTGGTGCGTGAAGCGCTGCTGCAAAGTTGTGCCCCGGGCGTGGCCACGGCAGAAGTCTTGAGCAAGGTCGGGATTGATCCGGCGTTGCTGCAAACCGAGCACGGCCGGGTACCGGCCTCGCAGTACGCGAAACTCTGGCGGTTATTGGCCCGACGCGGTGATGACGAGTTTTTCGGCATGGACCCGCGCAAGCTCAAGTCCGGCAGCCTTGAATTCCTCTGTCGCAGCGCGATGGCGCAACCGACGCTGGCAGCGGGTTTGAGCACGGGTTTGAGCTTTCTGTCGCTGATGCTTGAACGCATGCCGGCGCAACTGGTGCACCAGCAAAGTCTGGCGGAAATCGTCCTGCTGGAAGATGACCACGAACCGCGCCGCGCCTTCAGCTATTTCACCTACTGGATGATCGTCCACGGTGTGGCCTGCTGGCTGGCCGGGCGGCGGATACCGATTCTGGCGATTGAATTGCGCTGTGCGGCGCCGGACTTCACCGATGACTACCGGGTGATGTTCTCGGAAAACCTGCGTTTCGAGCGGCCACGGACACGGATGATCTTCTCCGCCGATTGCCTCGACCTGCCGATCAAGCGCAGTGCCGAAGAACTGAAGCGCTTTCTCGCCCACGCCCCGGCCAACATTCTGGTCAAGTACCGCGACCCGCAGAGCCTGGCCAGTCGGATCAAGCAGGATCTGCGGCAGCTGCCTGCCGAGCAGTGGCCGGAAACCGAAGCCCTGGCCCAACAGTTGTGCATGTCGGCCTCGACACTGCGTCGACGTCTGGCCGAGGAAGGGCAGACCTATCAAGGCCTTAAGGACAGCGTGCGCAAGGAGTTGGCCATTGTCTGGCTGGCGGAACCTTCGATCAGTTTTGTCGAGATCGCCAGCCGCTTGGGGTTTGCCGATGTCAGCTCATTTTATAAAGCGTTCCGCAAATGGGCAGGCTCCAACCCTGGGCACTACCGTAACCTGATCCTCAGCCAGCCAGCCGAAGCTGGCTCGACCGAGGCGTCAGTTACAGTTCCTTCACGCTGACCAACGTGGTTGTGCCGGTACCGAACGCCGAAGCCTTGATGCGCAGTTGCAAATCGTTCTTCGAGCCGCGCAGGACATAGATATGATCCTTCAGCTTCGGGCTCTCGAGCTTGAACAGCTTTACGCTGCCCTCTGGATAAAGCGTGGGATCAAGTTCCAGTACCGCGTGGATCTTGTTGGCACGGGATGAGACGTTGTACCGGTTTTTACCAAACAGGGTTTCCGAAAGCTGCTGCAGCGGCATTGAGTCCGGCGCGAGATCGGTCACGTACAGTCCGACGATATCGCGCTGCGGCCTGCCGTAAGCATCGTTGGACGAATTGGCGATAAACGCGCTTTTCGTGGCTTTGATTGTCGCCAGTTTATCCCTGTTCACGTAGTGGTACAGGCGCTTGGGCAATGGCGTGATTTCAGTTTCGACAACCGTCGGAAAACCGCTACTGTCAGCGACTGCCCGTCGTGACGGACCCGGCGCCTCGGTGTTGGAGTTGTCATGGCCGCGCTTGTTCGGCGTGCCACCCTTGAGATACAGCTTGTTATCGACTGTCCATCGCCCCTGACTGTCGGAGATCAGGAAGGGACCGGGTCGCAGGTTATCCGCCGGATCAATGATAAGCACCGGCCCTTCTTCAATCGAAACCCGAAAAAACTGATCTTCAACCAGCGCGTGCCATTTGTCGTTGTATCGATATAGCCCTTTGTTGCGTCCTTGCGCCACGGGTTCTCCCAGATCTGCCGGCTTCTCCATCGCGAAACTGTCGAGTATCGCTTTCTGCGCTCCGGAATAGGACGAACGTGGTGTAGCCAAAGCGTTTTCAGTGAGCGACAGGTCCACCTGCGGATGCCGCTCACTCGGCAAACTACGGTTTTCGACAACCGGCACATCAGGCGTAGCGGTGGCGGAACTTTCGACGGAATAATCGAATACTTCCGGTTCGATCGACAGGTGCGGGAGATTTTCGGCGTTTTTTGCCCCAGTCGAAATGCGCCCGGCGTGCATGAGGACTGCCGCCAGATTCAGCAGCAGGTCGGCCACGGCAAATGACTTGTCCTGACCGTCCGATTGCGACAGTGCCTCCAGGTCGCCTTTGAGACTTACCGCCAATTGCACTAACCATCCGGCGGTGGCTGCCGGCCCGGTCACCAGCGGCAACAACGACTCGAAAATCAACCAGCTCAACGTCTTGAAATGGGCCCAGCGACTCTCTGCGTTGGACACTGATTGCCGGTCTGCCAACTCAACAAGCGCCCGGCTGTTCGCCTCATACAAGTGCTGAAATACATCGCCCTGCAGTGGGGACACGTTTTTCAGTTCCCAACGCAGGCGTATTTCGTTAGCGCCCAGCAGTCCGGTGTGCCTGACCACGGTTTTGTACCATTCATGGATGCTCTTCTGCAGCGCGGCGTCGGACTGAATCGCCTGTTCCAGATGGCTGCGCGAACGGTATTGGGTCAACGAAGGGGAATAGAAGGGGCGATAGAGGACGACGGGGGCATCACTGCGGTTGCCGGCAGCAATGACGAACATATTCAAAACCGCGCCGAGCCGCAGATGCAAAGGGCTGACGACGATGTCTTGAGAGGTCTCGCTGCCATCCGCCAGTGCAACGATCAGGCGTACACCGTCATCGTCAAAACCATGGGCGCCGGTCAGTTTGGCCTCTAGTGCCTGGAGCGGCAATTGATTGCGCAGGTGAACCGTAAACAGATTTTGTCGGGACGACGCCTCGGGGCGATTTTCAAGCAGATGCTGTTTCAGATACGCCGGGTAGGTACGGCCAATGTCCACCGACTGGATCAGACCCTTGACGTAATCGGGGGTCATCCACGCGGGTACAGTGCGCTGATGCAGGCCTTTGACGGTCATCGTGCCCCAAGGCAGGCCGGCGAGATTTTCCAGGGCAAAATCGATGATGCCCAAGCGAGTCGTTTCCACGGTTCCCCATCCACCCGGTACGCCTCGCGCAACCTTGATGTGGAGTTCCATGTCATCAGGATTTACCGGCTCATGTCCGTCACGGCTCATCTGAGCGACGAGGGCTTGATAGGCAAAATCGCGAATGGAATCGAGATGGGTGAAAAACGTCGCGCCGTCATACTGTAAATGAGTGACGGCCATGGCCGAGACATAACGCCGATAAGTCCGGCGATCGTCAGGGTCGGCGTCCTTGAGCCATTGCGGCAAATGCTTGTCGACATGTTCCGCTTGGTAAACATGCGGCTGTTGGCCGGCCAAGAGTCGAAGCGGATCGCAGATCTGATCGAACAACTGCTCAGCGTCCTCGAACACTCCGTCGGCCGGAATCCGGATGCTTTCAAGTTCCACCAGTTGCTGATCAATCAGGACCCGCACCAGTTCATCAAAGATGTCCGCATCAGGTTCATAGCGATCGACGCTCAGCTCGGTAAACTCCCATTGGTGCTGCAATTGCCGCGCAACATTCTGCAGGCAGTCTGCTTCGGAGCTGAATCGTTCCCAGGCCCCCGAGGGCTGAATCAATACTGGTCCTGACTTGTCAGTGACGAGCAAAGCAGGATAGATCAGCGAGAGATTATCCGCCCCGTTATTCAAGGTGAGCTGCAAAAGATAAACCGGCGGCCTTAAATGCTCGTTAAATAGTTGTCGATGTTGTTTTTCTGATGTGGCGACCAGTCCAGTGAAAGCGAAATGCAAGTCTGGATCTGTCTGGTGAAGCGATTCATTGATGTTTAATGCGCAGGCATCTTTTATTACCTCCGACAGCCACTGCCAACGGCTCATGCCGTTATCGGCTGGTTGCTGCCAGTAATCCAGCAACTGTTGCTGTAACGTGGCAACCAGTGTTTGGCATATTTCTTTTTGAGCCGCTTGGAATTCAACAAGATCGATTCCAGCGCGGCCGTCGGCTTGCACCGGAATAATCAGGTTTTCTTCGGTTAAAACAATACTGCGCCCTTCGGTGAAGGCCCGAATAAATGCATCGAGATAAGGCACGGGCGCGGCTTCCGGGTCAAATCGGGTATCACGATAGAAGAACGTATCAAGGGACAGTGAGCCTGGTTGCAAACAGTAATGTAAATAATCTTCCAGTTGCGATCTGGCAACACTTCGCAATGTAGGGTGGTCGTTGAATTGAGCATGTACCGATTGTTTGAAAATAAAATCTTTGTCATTAAATAAGTTTTGCTCAGGCGACACGGTGTGTTCCTTTTTTGATAAAGAAAGATAGGGGGTGTTTGTTGTTTGAAACTATCAGGCCGGCTTGTTATCGACCACTACATATAATTATCAACTTGTAAGAAAACAGTTGTGTACCTGCCAGGGTTGGCCAAACCAGTCAGCCACATTGATGGCTTTGACCATTGCCGCCGCCGCCCCACAGCGCGACTATCTTTCTGTTGTTTACGGTTCCCAACCTAATAAAAAACAGAGGGATTCTGGCAATGCGCGATTACTTGTCTGCCACCGCACAGTTCAACTATCAGCACACCGTGGATGCCGCGCTGAGCGGTACGCTTGAGGCGCTCAACGCCTGTGTCGAATGCTGCGACCGTCACGCCTTGCTGGGGCGCATCGCGCTGTTCTGGGAGGGCCGTGATGGCGCCAGTGCGACGTACACCTTCAGCGAGCTACAGGATAAAGCCGCGCGTTTCGCCACTTTCCTTCTTGCTCAAGGCGTACAGAAGGGTGACAAAGTCGCCGGCCTGCTGCCGCGCAACATCGAATTACTCATCACCGTATTGGCCACCTGGCGCATCGGCGCGGTGTATCAGCCGCTGTTCACCGCATTCGGCCCCAAAGCCCTCGAACATCGCCTGAACAGTTCCGGGGCCAAAGTCGTGGTCACCGACGCGGTCAACCGGCCGAAACTCGCTGAAGTCGCCGATTGCCCGACGCTCGTTACCGTCGGCGGCGCCAAAGGCCAGGGCATTGTCCGAGGTGATTTCAGCTTCTGGGCCGAACTGGCCAACTATTCCAACGTCTGCGAGCCGGTCATGCTGACCGGCGAAGACCCGTTCCTGTTGATGTTCACGTCCGGCACCACCGGCCCGTCGAAAGCCCTGTCAGTACCGCTAAAAGCCATCGTCGCGTTCCAGAGCTACACCCGCGATGCCGTCGATCTGCGTCCGGAAGATGCGTTCTGGAACGTCGCCGATCCGGGCTGGGCCTACGGCATCTACTTCGGCGTCACCGGGCCGTTGTCGATGGGCCACCCGATCACCTTCTACGATGGCCCGTTCACCCTCGAAAGCACCTGCCGGGTGATCAACAAGTACGGCATCACCAACCTCACCGGTTCACCGACGGCTTATCGTTTGCTGATTGCCGGCGGGGACGCGTTCGCCAAGTCGATCAAAGGCAAGCTGCGCATCGTCAGCAGCGCTGGCGAGCCACTGAATCCGGAAGTGATCCGCTGGTTCGCCGACAACCTCGACGTGGTCATCCACGACCATTACGGCCAGACCGAACTGGGCATGGTCCTGTGCAATCACCACGGCCTCGACCATCCGGTACACGTCGGCGCCGCCGGTTTCGCCTCGCCGGGCCATCGCATCGTCGTGCTCGACGATCAGTACAACGAACTCGGCGTCGGCCAGCCCGGCATTCTTGCCATCGACCGCCCACAATCGCCGATGTGCTGGTTTGGCGGTTACGAAGGCGCGCCGACCAAAGCGTTCGTCGGTGATTACTATCTGAGCGGCGACACCGTGGAATGGAACCCGGACGGCAGCATCAGCTTCGTCGGCCGCAGCGATGACGTGATCACCACGTCCGGCTATCGCGTAGGCCCGTTCGATGTGGAAAGTGCGCTGATCGAACACCCGGCGGTGGTCGAAGCGGCGGTGGTCGGCAAACCCGATCCGGAGCGCACCGAACTGGTCAAAGCCTTCGTGGTGCTGAGTGCGCAATACCGTGCCGCGCCGGAGCTTGCCGAAGAGCTGCGTCAACATGTGCGCAAGCGTCTGGCCGCGCACTCATACCCGCGTGAAATCGAATTTGTCAGCGAATTGCCCAAGACCCCAAGTGGCAAATTGCAGCGCTTTATCTTGCGCAACCAGGAAATCGCCAAGGCTCAAGAGGCCGCGGCGCATAACGTTTCAGCTTGAAGATCAGGAAATACAGTCATGCAGATCGAGAACAAGGTTTTTATCGTCACCGGCGGCGCATCCGGCCTCGGTGCGGCCAGCGCTGAATTGCTGGTGAGTGCCGGCGCCAAAGTGATGCTGGTGGACATGAACGCCGAAGCCGTGGCCGCTCAGGCGCAGCGTTTGGGCGCGCAAAGCGTCGTTGCCGACATCAGCAACGAAGCCGCTGCCGAAGCCGCCGTGCAGGCGACCGTCAAAGCCTTCGGCAGCCTCAACGGTCTGGTCAACTGCGCCGGTATCGTCCGTGGCGAGAAGATCCTCGGCAAGAACGGCCCACACGCGTTGAGCAGCTTCGCGCAAGTGATCAATGTCAACCTGATCGGCAGCTTCAACATGCTGCGTCTGGCCGCTGCGGCCATCGCTGAATCCGAGGCAAACGCTGATGGCGAACGCGGTGTGATCATCAACACTGCATCTGTCGCGGCGTTCGACGGCCAGATCGGCCAAGCGGCGTACTCTGCTTCGAAAGGCGCGATCGCCAGCCTGACCCTGCCGGCTGCCCGTGAACTGGCGCGCTTCGGCATTCGCGTAATGACCATCGCCCCAGGCATTTTCGAAACGCCGATGATGGCCGGCATGACCCCGGAAGTCCGCGATTCACTGGCCGCCGGCGTACCGTTCCCGCCACGTCTGGGCAAGCCCGCCGAGTACGCTGCGCTGGTTCGGCATATCATCGAAAACAGCATGCTCAACGGCGAGGTGATCCGTCTCGACGGTGCCTTGCGCATGGCCGCCAAGTAAGGAGGATTTGTCATGACCATTTCCAACGATCCGATTGTTATCGTCAGCGCCGTGCGCACGCCAATGGGCGGTTTTCAGGGCGAACTGAAAAGCCTCACCGCACCGCAACTCGGTGCTGCAGCGATCAAGGCAGCGGTTGAGCGCGCCGGTGTCGCCAGCGATGCAGTCGATGAAGTGTTGTTCGGTTGCGTATTGCCTGCGGGCCTCGGTCAGGCGCCCGCGCGTCAGGCCGCTTTGGGCGCCGGGCTGGATAAATCGACCCGTTGCACCACCGTCAACAAGATGTGCGGTTCGGGCATGGAGACCACCATTCTCGCCCACGACATGCTGATCGCTGGCAGCGCCGATGTGGTCATCGCAGGCGGCATGGAGAGCATGTCCAACTCGCCGTACTTGCTGGATCGTGCCCGCGCCGGTTACCGCATGGGCCATGGTCGCGTGCTTGACTCGATGTTCCTCGACGGCCTCGAAGACGCTTACGACAAGGGCCGCCTGATGGGCACCTTCGCCGAAGACTGCGCCGAGACCAACCACTTCAGCCGCGAAGCGCAGGACGCCTTTGCCATCGCCTCGACCACCCGTGCGCAGCAGGCGATCAAGGACGGCAGCTTCAAGGACGAGATCGTCCCGCTGACCGTGACCGTCGGCAAAGAACAGGTGCTGATCAGCAACGACGAACAGCCACCGAAAGCCAAACTGGACAAGATTGCTTCGCTGAAACCGGCGTTCCGCGAAGGCGGCACGGTGACGGCGGCGAACTCCAGTTCGATCTCGGACGGCGCGGCGGCACTGGTGCTGATGCGTCAGTCGCAGGCACAGAAACTCGGTCTGAAACCGTTGGCGGTGATCCATGGTCATGCCGCGTTTGCTGATACCCCGGGCCTGTTCCCGGTGGCGCCGATCGGTGCGATCAAGAAGCTGATCAAGAAAACCGGTTGGTCGCTGGGTGATGTCGATCTGTTTGAGGTCAACGAGGCGTTTGCCGTGGTTGGCATGGCGGCGATGACGCACCTGGAAATCCCTCATGACAAGTTGAATGTGCATGGCGGTGCCTGTGCGCTGGGGCATCCGATCGGCGCGTCGGGGGCGCGGATTCTGGTGACGTTGCTCTCAGCGCTGCGCCAGAGAAAGCAGAAACGCGGTATCGCGGCGATCTGCATCGGCGGCGGCGAAGCCACGGCCATGGCTGTGGAATGCCTCTACTGAGCCCAACACCAATCCCCTTGTAGGAGTGAGCCTGCTCGCGATGACGTCGTGTCAGTCACCACTGATTTATATGACCCACCGCTATCGCGAGCAGGCTCACTCCTACAGGGAAAGCGGTGCGACTGATATTTAAGGATTCACCATGATTCCCAACGAAGACCAAACCCAGATCCGCGACATGGCCCGGCAGTTCGCCGAGGAACGCTTGAAACCGTTCGCCGCCGAGTGGGATCGCGAACACCGTTTCCCCAAGGAAGCCATCGGCCAAATGGCTGAGCTGGGCTTCTTCGGCATGCTCGTGCCGGAGCAGTGGGGCGGTTGCGACACCGGTTATCTGGCCTACGCCATGGCCCTGGAAGAAATCGCTGCCGGCGATGGTGCCTGCTCGACGATCATGAGCGTGCACAACTCGGTCGGCTGCGTGCCGATCCTCAAGTTCGGCAACGACGATCAGCGCGAACGCTTCCTCAAACCGTTGGCCAGCGGCGCCATGCTCGGCGCCTTCGCATTGACCGAACCGCAGGCCGGTTCCGACGCCAGCAGCCTGAAAACCCGTGCACGGCTGGACGGCGATCATTACGTGCTGAACGGTTGCAAACAGTTCATCACCTCCGGGCAGAATGCCGGGATCGTGATTGTGTTTGCGGTGACCGATCCGAGCGCTGGCAAGCGCGGCATCACGGCGTTTATCGTGCCGACCGATTCGCCGGGCTACAAAGTCGCGCGGGTCGAAGACAAGCTCGGCCAGCATGCTTCCGACACCTGCCAGATCCTCTTCGAAGACGTCAAAGTACCGGTGGCCAACCGTTTGGGTGAAGAGGGCGAAGGCTACAAAATCGCCTTGGCCAACCTTGAAGGTGGCCGCGTCGGTATCGCGTCGCAATCGGTAGGCATGGCCCGCGCCGCATTTGAGGCGGCGCGTGATTACGCCCGTGAGCGCGACACCTTCGGCAAACCGATCATCGAGCATCAAGCCGTGGCATTCCGTTTGGCCGACATGGCCACGCAAATCGCCGTCGCCCGGCAGATGGTGCATTACGCTGCAGCCCTGCGTGACAGCGGCCAACCGGCATTGGTCGAGGCATCAATGGCCAAACTGTTCGCCTCGGAGATGGCCGAGAAGGTCTGTTCGATGGCGTTGCAAACGCTCGGCGGTTACGGTTACCTCAACGACTTCCCGCTGGAGCGCATCTACCGCGACGTGCGCGTCTGCCAGATCTACGAAGGCACTAGCGATATTCAGCGCATGGTTATTTCGCGCAATCTTTGACAAGGAATTTTAATCATGACTTACGAAACCATTCTGCTCGAAACCCACGGCCGCGTTGGCCTGATCACCCTCAACCGCCCGCAGGCACTGAATGCCCTGAACGCGCAACTGGTCAGCGAAGTGAATCAGGCCCTCGATGCGTTGGAGGCGGATGCGAACATTGGTTGCATCGTGCTCACCGGTTCGAAAAAGGCCTTCGCCGCCGGCGCCGACATCAAGGAAATGGCCGAGCTGACTTACCCGCAGATCTACATGGACGACTTGTTCAGTGACAGCGATCGCGTGGCCAACCGGCGTAAACCGATCATTGCCGCCGTCAACGGTTTCGCCCTCGGCGGTGGTTGTGAGCTGGCGTTGATGTGCGACTTTATTCTGGCCGGTGATAACGCGAAGTTTGGCCAACCGGAAATCAACCTTGGCGTGTTGCCGGGCATGGGCGGCACCCAGCGTCTGACGCGTGCCGTCGGCAAAGCGAAAGCCATGGAGATGTGCCTGAGCGGGCGCATGATCGATGCGGTCGAGGCCGAGCGTTGCGGCATCGTTGCGCGGATCGTGCCGAGTGATGAGTTGCTCGATGAAGCGTTGAAGGTTGCTGCCGTGATTGCCAGCAAGTCGCTGCCGATTGCGATGATGATCAAGGAGAGCGTCAATCGTGCCTTTGAAGTGAACCTGACGGAAGGCGTGCGTTTCGAGCGTCGGGTGTTCCATGCGGCGTTTGCCACGCAGGATCAGAAGGAAGGGATGGCGGCGTTTATTGCCAAGCGTGAGGCTGAGTTCAAAGGCAAGTAACGCGTCTAAAGCGAAAAGCCCCTCACCCTAACCCTCTCCCGGAGGGAGAGGGGACTGATTGGGGGATGCTTGGGAGGTACGTCGACCTGAAAGTGCTTTATTGAATCCGTAATCGGCCTGGTTAATCCAATCGATAATCGACTCGGTCTTTCAGGTCGATGCATAACGCCAGATACCTCGGTCGGCCCCCTTTCCCGGAGAGCGAAGGCTGCGGAGGTACGCCGACCTGAAGGTGCTTTATTGAATCCATAATCGACTCAATCTTTCAGGTCGATGTATAACGCCATACACCTCGGTCGGCCCCCTCTCCCTCTGGGAGAGGGCTGGGGTGAGGGAAAGGGGCCAACACCATTACAACTGATAGTTCTTCAGCTCCCGCGCAATCACCATCCGCTGAATCTCGCTCGAGCCTTCATAGATCTGGGTAATCCGCGCATCGCGGTAATACTTCTCGACCGGATAATCCTCCAGATACCCATACCCGCCATGAATCTGAATCGCCGACGAGCAAACCTTCTCGGCCATTTCCGACGCAAACAACTTGGCCTGCGAAGCCTCGGACAAGCAAGGTTTGCCCGCCGTACGCAGACGCGCCGCATGCAGGATCATCAGCCGCGCCGCGTTGATCTGCATGTGCATGTCAGCCAGCAGGTTGGCGATGCTCTGGTGTTCATTGATCGGTTTGCCGAACTGGATACGGTCACGCGAATACACCAACGCCGCTTCAAACGCCGCCCGGGCAATACCCAGCGCCTGAGCGGCGATGCCAATGCGTCCGCCTTCAAGGTTGGACAGTGCAATCGCTAGGCCTTTGCCGCGCTCGCCGAGCAGATTGGCCTCAGGAATGCTGCAGTTGTTCAGCGTCACCGCGCAGGTGTCTGAAGCACGGATACCCATTTTGTGCTCGGTGCGATCAACGATGAATCCTGGCGTATCGGTCGGTACCAGAAACGCCGAAATGCCTTTCTTGCCCAGATCCGGATCCGTCACGGCAAAGACGATCGCCAGCTTCGCCCGTTTGCCGTTACTGACAAATTGCTTGGCGCCGTTGATCACCCATTGGCCGTCACGCAGTTCGGCACGGGTGCGCAGGTTGTGCGCTTCGGAACCGGCCTGCGGTTCGGTCAGGCAGAAGCAGCCGATGGTTTGCCCGCTGGCCAGATCCGCCAGCCAGGTCTGTTTCTGCGCTTCGCTGCCGTAATTGAGCACCGGCCCGCAGCCCACCGAGTTGTGGATGCTCATGAACGCGCCGGTCGCGCCGTCACCGGCGGAAATCTCTTCCACGGCCAGGGCATAAGCGACGTAATCGACGTAGGTGCCACCCCATTCCTCAGGCACTACCATGCCTAACAGCCCCAGATCACCCATCTTCGCGACGAGCGCGTCGTCGATCCAGCCAGCCTTTTCCCAGGCCTGCGCGTGCGGCGCGATTTCGCCACGGGCAAAGTCCCGGGCCATGTCGCGGATCATCACTTGTTCTTCAGTCAGTTCGAGATCGTGCATGGCTCAGCTCCCGCTCTCAGCAAATCCGTGGAAGAAACTCGCGACATGCGCAGCGTCCAGCGCAGCGAGGGTCGGCGGGTTCCAGCGAGGTGTCTTGTCTTTATCGATCAGCAGGGCGCGTACGCCTTCGATCAGGTCGCCGCGGGCGAACCACTGGCGATCCAGATGCAGTTCCAACGCAAAGCAATGTTCCAGACTCAAGTGGCGGCCGCGACGCAGTATCTCCAGCGTAACGGCCATTGCCAGCGGCGAGCGGGTTTCCAGCAGATCAGCCGTGGTGGTCGCCCATTTGTGGCTGTCGGCGACGGTTACCGCGCGCAATTGCTCGACCATGCTCGGCACGTCCGGCAGGGCGAAGAAATGGTCGATAGCCGGGCGCAAAGCCTCAAGTGGCGCATCGGGCAGGGTTTGTACGGCGTGTTTGGCCAGCAGGTTTTGCAGCGCCTTGAGCGGCGTGTCCTGCCATTCCATCTGATCGAGTTTTTCGTCGAGCAGCGCCAGTTTGCTGCTGTCCAGGTACCAGTCGGCGAGGCCGCAATACAGCGCATCGGCCGCACGAATCTGCACGCCGCTGACCCCCAGATAAATCCCCAGTTCACCGGGAATGCGCGGCAGGAAGTAACTGCCACCGACATCCGGGAAATAACCGATGGCCACTTCCGGCATCGCCAGACGGCTCTTCTCGGTGACCACGCGCAGATCGGCGCCTTGCACCAGGCCCATGCCGCCGCCGAGGACGAAACCGTCCATCAGCGCCAGCACCGGTTTGCGGTAGTGATGAATCGTCAGGTCGAGGGCGTATTCCTCGACGAAGAAATCTTCGTGCAGCGTGTCGCCGCTTTTGAAGCTGTCGTACAGCGAACGAATGTCGCCGCCGGCACAGAAGGCTTTTTCACCGGCACCGCGCAGGACCACGGCGTGAACATTGGCGTCAGTCGCCCAGGCATCGAGCTGCTGTTGCAGCAAACGCACCATGTCGAGGGTAATGGCGTTGAGACCGGCGGGGCGATTGAGGGTCAGGTGACCGATATGATTGCGAACCTCGGCCAGCACTTCGTTTTGCGTGGCATCCATGGACTGGGTCCGCGGGGATGAAGCCTGAGCTGTCATCAGTAACTCCCTGCTTTTATTGTCTTTATTCGAGAAGCTCGCGCGCGAGCGTTACCGGATCGTAACAGTGCAAATTTGCCGTGTACAACGGAGATAACTGCAGGCGACATCTGCATTTTTGCATGGCTATGGCGCCTGTCGGCAGCGCTTGCGGGAATACAGACTACTTTGGAGTGGATAGTGATATTCAATAATTGTGCTACACCCTAACAAGCGGTGCGAAAGGACATTCGTCAATCTGTCAGGGAAAGAAAAATGGCTCCGAAACACGGGTTAATTACGCAACTGGTGAGGGGGTTTTCAACGAAGGCGCCCAAACACGTTCCTGCAACGTCTGTTAACCCAACTCCCCCGGGAAAGCAAAAACGCATTTTTCTGCCCGGCAACCAGAACGCACCGATCCTCAGTGGCAGCCTTGATTCGGCCTTGCCGCTGCATGCGAGGATGCGGGCCAATCATTTTTTCTGGTTTTGTATCAACGTCAAGATGAGTTGTGATGTGCTTGGCAAGATTTCACACACGTTTAACAAGAAGCCTCTGGATGCAATAGAACTTCGTCATGCGACTCATCAAACCGGAGTCGGCTACAGAACCAAGGGGATACACGCCGATTTTAATAAAAGCGCTGACAACATGGGGGATCAACTGGGTACGGGCGTTTCCAGTATGGACGCAGCGCACTTCAATAACCTGGGGCTCACCCAAGACTTTCTGTCAGGCTTCGATATCGCCATCGGAAACTCGGACGGGGATTTGAAGGCTGCACTTCAAAAACTCAAGGATCGTTGCCTGACGTTTTGTTCGGATACGCGGCTGTTGCCGCAGCATATCAATCTGAAGCCCGATGTCATCATTGACGAGGTTCACCGTCAGGTGGCGCGCGATCTATTTTTCAACCCGGGTTTCAACACCGGCCAACTAGTGTCTGACAGTCAAATTGGTCATTACATCAATACCGCCACCACAGCAATCGAGGGTAGTTTCACCGCTGATGAGAAGAAAAAGCCGGAGGCGCTCCTCTACGAAATGGCGAAGTTATACCAGCCGGGTTATTCGTATGTGAAAGCCCATTTTTACAACGAACTGCGGCCAAATGTGCAGATCCAGATTGATGAGATCAATGGGGTATTGCCAGAGGGGGTCATGCTCAAATACGGCGATTACATCGGTGAAGGCTCCTCCGCGGCTAAACCGCGATCGCCCGAACTCCTGGAACAGATCCAAAAGTTTCGGGACGCACAAAAAGCCAATGAAGATGATCAAACCTGGAGTGAATGATGGCCGTCAGTGGACAGCCCGCGTCTATGATCGCGCAAGCACTTCGCTGATGCTGCGCCGCTTCGCATGCAGTTCGCTGGCGTGGATCAGCTGTTCAAGATCCTCGGGGGTGATGTCGATGAAGGCTTCCATGTCGGCCAGCGCGAGTTTGAGGTCTTCGGCGGTAATGGCCTGATTGTCGACGGGCGCAACGATCGGCGCCGGTTCAGCCGGACGTTTCGGATAACGGATGCGGGTCAGGTTGTTGTAGGCCAAGGCACTGAGCAGCATGCACGCCGCGCCGAGCATCACCGGTTCCATGGCTTTCCAGTCCATCGCGATGGTCGCCGGATCGGCCAGAACCAGTGTCAGTGCCAACGCCCCGGCCGGCGGATGCAGACAGCGCAGCCAGCACATCAGAATCAACGCCATGCCCGCCGCCAGGCAGGCGCTGCCCAAAGTTCGGCCGAGCACATGGGCGACCAGCAACGCGACGACGCCGGCACACAAATACCCACCGAGAATCGACCACGGCTGGGCGAGGGCGCCGGAGGACACGGCGAACAGCAACACCGCCGATGCGCCCAGCGGGCCGATCAAGTGATAGGCGACTTCATGGCCGAACACCTGCGCGCACAACCACACGCTGAATAATGTGCCCAGCGCCATGCCGATGGCGGCGCGGCTCCATTCGGTCGGGCGGGTGTTGATGGCGGCGGGCAACCAGCGAGCGAGCATGTGAATCCGATCCTTGCAGCAAATTCGAGGCAAAAAAAAGGACTTGTCCGGCATATCCGGAAAGCCCTCGAAGTGTTCCAACATTGGGGGAGGAACGTGCACAGTGTGCCGTTCAAACTCGATGCTGACAAATTCATATTAATGAAGATTTAGTGCATTAATTTTGAATTGAAGCGACTCGACGGCCACTGACGAAGCACAAATAGCCTCCCACGGCTGCCAGTGCGCTCAAGGCATAGAACATGCTCGGCGCCGGCGTATGCATCAGCAGAAACCCGCACATGACTGGACTCGCCGCACCACCCAGCGCCGCCAGGTTCTGCGCGCCGTAATAGCTGCCGCGAAGTTCTTCAGGCGCGAGGGTGTCGACAAACAGGAAGTCTGCCGGATAGATGATCATCTCGCCCAAGGTGAAGATGAACATCGCCACGCACCAGCCAACCAGGCTGTCAGCCAGACTGAAGCCGATCAGGCCAATGATGAACAACGCGGTGCCGCAGGCAATCCAGTGGCGCAGGTGTTCGCGGGTCAGTAAACGACCGATCTGGTACTGCAACACAATCACCGTGATCGCGTTGCAGGCGAGCAGGGCGGCCATGGTGTCCAGCGTCTGTTGCTGGGTGTGGGTGACCAGCAGGTATTGCGACAGGTACAGGGTGAAACGCCCGTGCACCAGCGTGCTGAGCAGGCAGCCCAGGGTAAACAGGATCATCGTGCGGTCGTTTTTCAGGATGTTCAGGGTTTTCAGAAAGCTTTGTGGCTGAGCGACCGCGGCGACCGGATTCACTTCGCGCCCGGCACCGAGCAGCAGAAAGAGGCTGACGATGGCAATCACCCCCGCGACGATAAACGGCGCTGACGGCTGAACCCCGGCGATCACCACGCCGATCATCGGGCCGACGGCGTAACCGATGTTGGTCAGCGTGTAATTAAGGGAAAACGCCTTGACCCGTTGGCCCACCGGCAGGTTTTCACTGAGGATGGCTTTGGAGCAGATCAGGAACAGCGCCGACGCCGTTTCGCTGATGATCAGCACCAGCGTGACCAGGTACAGATTCTGCGCGAAGGTCAGCAGGATCAGACCGATACCACTGGAGAGCATCGTCAGGATCAGCAATCGGCGCTTGTCGAGCCGATCGATGATGTAGCCGCCGTACAACGACAACAGCGTGGCGCTGAACACCGCGATGCCCAACAGCAGGCCGACGTCTTGCGGGTTGAGGCCGAGCTTGTTGCTGAGGAACAGCGTCAGCAGCGGGCTGATCAGGGCGCGGCTGATGACGACGGTCAGCGAGCTGATCATCAACCGGCGGATGAGGCGCGAGTAGGTGGCCACGGAGGGTCAATGTCCTTATTTGAAAATGCCTGGCGGGCGTACGCCATCCTCTCTGCGCATGCCTCATGGGTCAAGCGGCCACACCCACAACCTATGTGGGAGCGAGCTTGCTCGCGAAAGCAGTCTGTCAGTCACCATCAATGTCACAGACCCACCGCATTCGCGAGCAAGCTCGCTCCCACAGGGGAACTGTGGTGCCTCAGGAGAGGGGCAGGGCAATGGCGCAGCGTCGCTCTGCAGGAAAACCGTGGGTGATTTCGGCTTGCAGTGCTTCGCGTAAATAATCAGTTTTTGAAGGAATCAACTCGATAAACCCCATGCGCTGATAGAACGGCGCATTCCACGGCAGGTCGCGAAACGTGGTCAATGTCACTGCGTTCAACCGCAACGCGCGAGCGTGTTCAATCGCCGCCGAAACCAGCCGTCGACCGATGCCCTGGCCCTGAAAGGCCTGACTGACGGACAACTCCTCAATGTGCAGGTGCTGGTCGATTTCCACTGCGCGGATAAATCCTGCCAGTTCGGTACTTTCGGCGACCCATACATACGCCTCCTCGGTAGCCCGCAAATGTTGCGCAACATCCGCCACCTCGGCGTCCGCCAGCCAGGCCAATTGCGGGTCAAGACGAAACAGCTCGGCCGCCGAGCGTTCGATGGCAGGGAGGGCCAACGCGTCAGCGGGCCTTGCGAGGCGAATGATCATGTTCATGTAGGAGCTGCCGCAGGCTGCGATCTTTTGATCTGGATTTCAAGAAACAAGATCAAACGATCGCAGCCTTCGGCAGCTCCTACAAGGGGGGCGGTTTACAGAGCGACGGCGTCATCAAGCAACGTCTGACGCATTCGGCCACTGTTGCAGCGGGATCGGCAATTTGCGCGATTCGCCACGACCCATCGGGAAGTAATGGAAACCGTTGCGCGCCAGACGCTCGGCGTCGTACAGGTTGCGGCCGTCGAAGATCACCGGGGTGTTGAGGCGCTGCTTGATCAGGTCGAAATCCGGTGCCTTGAATTGCTGCCATTCGGTGCAGATGATCAACGCATCGGCGCCGGGCAACACCGATTCCGGCGTGCCCATCAGCATCAGCTTCGATTCGTCCGGGTAGAGGTTCTGGGTTTCCTGCATGGCTTCCGGGTCGAAGGCGCGCACGCTGGCACCGGCGGCCCACAGTTCCTCGAGCAGGACACGGCTCGGCGCGTCGCGCATGTCATCGGTGTTGGGTTTGAACGCCAGCCCCCACAGAGCGAAGGTCTTGCCACGCAGATCACCGCGGTAGAACGCGTTGATACGCTCGAACAATTTGTGTTTCTGCCGCTGGTTGATCGCCTCGACCGCTTGCAGCAAGTCGCTGGAGCAATGCGCTTCTTCGGCGCTGTGGATCAGCGCGCGCATGTCTTTGGGGAAGCACGAGCCGCCATAACCGCAGCCGGGGTAGATGAAGTGGTAACCGATGCGCGTGTCGGCACCGATGCCCTGACGCACCGATTCAATATCGGCGCCGAGGTGTTCAGCGAGTTCGGCGATCTGGTTGATGAAGCTGATCTTGGTCGCCAGCATGCAGTTGGCGGCGTACTTGGTCAGCTCGGCGCTGCGCAGGTCCATGAACATGATGCGGTCATGGTTGCGGTTGAACGGCGAGTACAGATCACGCATCACGTCGCGTACCTCATCGCCTTCACAGCCGATGACGATGCGATCCGGGCGGCGGCAGTCGGCAACCGCCGAGCCTTCCTTGAGAAATTCCGGGTTGGAGACGATATCGAATTGCAGCAGGCGGCCCACCTTGATCAAGGCTTTTTCAATGTGCGTGCGCAGGGTGTCGCCCGTACCCACCGGCACCGTGGATTTCTCGACGATGATCAACGGTTGCTCACGATGCCGGGCAATCGCATCGCCGACCGATAGCACGTAACGCAGATCTGCCGAACCGTCCTCACGCGACGGCGTACCCACGGCAATAAACGCCACCCGCGCGTGCTGCACGGCGAGTTGTTCATCGGTGGTGAATTGCAGGCGTTTCGAGTCCAGCCCTTCGCGCACCAGGCTGGCCAGCCCCGGTTCGAAAATGCTCACGTGACCCTGGCGCAACAGGTCGACCTTCTTCTGGTCGACGTCCATGCACACGACATCATGGCCGACTTCGGCCAACACAGCCGCTTGCACCAGACCGACGTAACCGCTGCCAAACACTGTGATTTTCATGGAGCACTCCTGAATTCGGGCGCACGAGCCGGACGAGTGTTGATGGTGATGACCCCGAGCATGACCAGCGCCACGCCCAGTGATTGAGTGAAACTGAAGGATTCGTTGAACAGCGGCAGACTGGCCGCCAGCAGGTACACCAGCGCATAGCTGATGCTCAGCAGCGAGTACGCCCGGCCCAACGGCAGATCGCGCAGGGCGGCGAGCCAGCAAAGCATCGACAGCGCGTAGGCAAAAATCGCTGCGATGACCACGGCCAAGGCGCGCCAATCAAGGCTGTCGATGTGCAGCCATTGTTCCGGCACGGGCAGGCGGATCATGCTCCAGCGCATGCCCAGTTGCGCAGCGCTGACGAGGAACACGCTGCCCAACGCGAAACTGATTCCACGACGCGGGTTCATGACTGCTGCCCCAGCAAAACCACGCCGCCGATCACCAACGCCACGCCAAACCAATGCTGGCGGTCGATCGGTTCACCGAAGACGAAGCGCGCGATCAGGGTGATCAGGACAAAGTTGAGGCTGAGCATCGGATAAGCGACGCCGACTTCCAGCCGCTGCAGCACCAGCAACCAGACCAACAGACCGGAACCGAGGGCGAACAGGGCCAGCCATAACCATGGCGAGCGCAGTTTGCCAATCAGCGAAGAATCGCCCCCGCGCCAGCTCTCCACGGCGTACTTTTGCGCGACCTGTCCCAGACAGGTCAGCAGGCACGCGGCCAACAGCAACAACAGGCTCATGACGCCTCCTTGGGCAGAATCATGATGACCAGGTTGCCCTGCTCGTAACGGATACCGTCCTTTGGCAATCTGTCGATTTCGTCCAGTTCGTCCTGCCCCTTGACGCGCATCACCACGCCGACCGCACCGCTGCGGCGTGCCTCGCGCATCCACTGTTGCACGTGATCGGGATCGACCCGCTGTTGAATGCCGTCAGGATAGGCAAGGCCATATTTCAATTCGCCTATCGTGTTGTACAACGCGACTTGCGGCGTTTTCAGACGCCAGGCCAGCGCCGACGCCGCGCCGAGGTCGTTGCTCAGCAGGTGATCGGTCTGCGCCAGTTCGGTGACGTGATGCTTGATGAATTGGTCGGGCATCTTGTTGGCCACCACCGATTTGGGCATCGCGGCCGGCAATACCGCGATCAGCAACAGGCTGCCCAGCGCCGGAGCCGCCCAGCATTGCAGCGGCAGAAAGGCTTGCAGCAGGTTGGCGATGATCCAGCCGATCAGCGCGATAAACACCAGCACCAGACTGTGCAGTTCGTGGTCGTAGACCGGTTTGGTCAGTTGCAGATACACCAGCGCGATCAGCGTGACGACGCCCAGCAACAGATTGAGCAGGCCATTGATGCTCAGCGCGCGACCTTGCTCAAGACGCAAGCGGTCGGCCAGCGCATTGCCCAGCAACAACGCCAGCGGCAGCAGGCACGGCAGGATGTAAGTCGGCAATTTGCCGTTGCTCAGGCTGAAGAACAGCAGCGGCATCAGCAGCCACAGCAGCAGGAACACGACTTTGGGCTGAGTGCGGCTTTGCCAGGCTTGCTTGAACGCCGTCGGCAGCAATCCCGCCCACGGCAAACTGAACGCCACCAGCAATGGCAGATAGAACCACCACGGCGCATCGTGTTGCGCGTCATCCCCGGCAAAGCGGCGAATGTGCTCATGCCAGAAGAAGAACCGCCAGTAGTCCGGCTCCTGCGCATGCACCGAGAGCACCCACGGCAGGCTGATGATGATCGCCACGGCAATCGCCACGGGGCCAAACATCAGCAGTTCACGCCAGCGTTTTTGCCAGAGCAGCCACGGCAGGGCGATCAACACCGGCAGCAGCCAGGCGAGAAATCCCTTGGTCATGAAACCCATGCCACAGGCCAGGCCCAACACGGCCCACGCGGCCATGCGCTTGCCGCTGGTGTGGCTGTCGACGGCAAACCACAGCGCCAGCAGACTCAGGTTGACCCAAAAAGTGAACTGCGGATCGAGGTTGGCGTACCCAGCCTGACCGGCAACAATCGTGAAACTCATGTAGAGCAGGGCGCAGACGAAGCTTTTGCGCGGCTCGTTCCATAAACGTCGGGCGAGCAGATAGCACAGCAGCACGCTCAGGCCGGTGCTCAGCGCCGACACAAAGCGCACGCCGAACAGGTTCTGCCCAAACAACTCCTGACCCAGCGCGATCATCCAGTAACCGGCAATCGGCTTCTCGAAATAGCGCAGGCTCATGAAGTGCGGCGACACCCAGTTGCCACTCAGCAGCATGTCCTGACTGATCTGCGCGTAACGGGTCTCATCAGGAATCCACAAACCGTGCGTGCCCAGCGGCAGCAGATAGGCCAGCAGACAAATGCCCAGCAACAGCAGTGGCAGCGTCCAGCGTTTGATCATGCGCCTTGCACTCCCAGCCAGCCTTCACGGCCGTCGAGGGCGCCGCGCTGCACGCGACCCACGGGCAAGGTGTTGAAGAACTCGGGCAGCAAGTCACCCAGCGGTGTGAAGTCAATGTTGCGCTGTCGCGCGTCGGCGAGCAGTTGGCGAAAGTCCTCGGCCATGAGAATCCCTTCTACTTCGGCGTGAATGGTGTAAACGTTGAGCTGCTGCGGGCGAAAGTGATCGAGGAGGAACGCGTTGTAGTCCCGCGCGGCAACGATGGGGCCGACGACTTCGTCGAAGGTCGGCAAGTCCACCGGAATCTGCGGCGTACCCGGCGTGCCATCGGCCAGCAGCGGACGAAACAGGCGGTTGCCTCGGCAATCGCTGTTGTAGCGAAAGCCGAAGGCTTGCTTGGCCTCGATCACACGCTCGTCCGCACGCCAACCGGCAGCGGCGGAACACTCGACTTTTTCGCCGAGAATGTCGCTCAAGGTGTCGACGCCCTGACGGATCTGCTCGATCAGTTGCGCATTGCTCCAGCGCCCGGCATTGGCCTGCCAGCCGTGGTGGTCCCAGGCATGCAAACCCACTTCATGACCGGCATCACGGGCCTGACGCATCAGATGGCCGAGATCACGGCCAATCGGTTTGCCCGGCCACGCGGTGCCGGCCAGCAGAATGTCCCAGCCGTACAGGCCGGCCGCGTTGGAGCGGAGCATTTTCCAGAGGAACTGCGGGCGGATCAGGCGCCACAGATGCCGGCCCATGTTGTCGGGGCCGACACTGAAGAAGAACGTTGCCTTGATCTGCGCCTCGTCGAGTATTTCCAGCAAGCGCGGCACACCTTCACGGGTGCCGCGATAGGTATCGACGTCGATACGAAGGCCTGCCTGCATTAGCGCTTGTCCGCTTGTTCGAGCATGGCTTCACGCAAGAAGAAGTCGAGCGTGTTGCCAATGGTCTCGCGCATCTCCACGGTCGGCGTCCAGTCGAGCAGGCGCTTGGCGTTGGCGATGCTTGGTTTGCGGTGTTCGACATCCTGATAACCGGCGCCGTAGAACGCCTTGCTCTCAACATCGCGGAAACCGGCGAACGGCGGGAAGTTGTCGCGCAACGGATGCGCTTCGAACTGACGCAGCAGCTCTTCGCCCAACTGACGGATGCTCGCTTCGTTGTCCGGGTTGCCGATGTTGATGATCTGGCCGTTGCAGACGTCGTTGTCGTTATCGATGATCCGCGCCAAGGCTTCGACGCCGTCAGCGATGTCGGTGAAGCAGCGTTTCTGCTCGCCGCCGTCGAACAGGCGAATCGGCGTGCCTTCGACCAGATTGAGGATCAGTTGGGTGATGGCGCGCGAACTGCCGATGCGCGCCGAGTCCAGACGGTCAAGGCGCGGCCCCATCCAGTTGAACGGGCGGAACAGGGTGAAATTCAAGCCCTTGGCGCCGTAGGCCCAGATCACCCGATCAAGCAGTTGCTTGGACACCGAGTAGATCCAGCGCTGCTTGTTGATCGGGCCGACCACCAGATTCGAGGTGTCTTCGTCGAAATGTTTGTCCTGGCACATGCCATAGACTTCCGAGGTAGACGGGAAGATCACGCGCTTGTTGTACTTGACGCAGTAGCGCACCAGTTTGAGGTTTTCTTCGAAGTCGAGTTCGAACACGCGTAGCGGGTTGCGGGTGTATTCGATCGGTGTGGCGATGGCCACCAGCGGCAGGACCACGTCGCACTTCTTGATGTGGTACTCGATCCACTCGGAGTGAATGCTGATGTCGCCTTCGACGTAGTGGAAGTGCGGATGACTGCGCAGACGCTCGATGGCGTCGGAACCGATGTCCAAACCATAGACTTCATAGCGATCATCACGCAGTAGGCGCTCGGACAAGTGATTGCCGATAAAACCGTTGACGCCGAGGATCAGCACGCGAGTGCGACGCGGCGTACGGCCGGACTCAGCGCCACGCAGCAGCGAGCCATCGACCAGACCGAGTTCACTGGCCAGTTGCGGGCCGCTGAGGAACAGACCGTTGTCGTTGCGTTGACCGGAGAGGATCACCAGCGAGTCTTCACCGCAAGCAATGCGCAGCGGATCGACACTGATCACGCGGCCCGGCGCCTGGCCGTCGTTGCCTTTAACGACTTCGGCGCTCCAGACGATGAGTTTGTGCTCGCCGACCGCGCAGAAAGCGCCCGGATACGGCTGAGTCACGGCGCGCACCAGATTGAACAGTTGCTCGGCAGGTTTTGACCAAAGCAGTTTGCCGTCCGCTGCGGTGCGACGACCGAATACAGTGGCTTTCGATTCGTCCTGCGCGGTTTCGCTGATCTTGCCTTGCAGCATCGCTGGCAAGGTGTCGCGCAGCAGGTCAACGGCTGCCACGCGCAATTTGCCGTGCAGGCTCAGCGCGGTGTCGCTGCGTTCGATGGCCACGCGTTGCTGAGCAACGATGGCGCCGGCATCGGCACGCTTGACCATGCGGTGCAGGGTCACGCCGGTTTCGGTTTCACCGTTAACCAGCACCCAGTTGGCCGGCGCGCGGCCACGGTAGTTCGGCAGCAATGAACCGTGCAGATTGAACGCGCCTTTTTTCGCGGTGGCCAGCAACGACTCGCTCAGCAGGTGGCGATAGTAGAAGGAGAACACGTAGTCCGGATTGAGCTTGGCAATCCGCTCGATCCACAGCGGGTGATTGACGTCTTCCGGCGCGTGCACCGGGATGCCTTTGTTGGCGCACAGTTGTGCGACCGAGGCGTAGAAGGCGTTCTCTTTCGGATCGTCGGCGTGAGTGAACACCGCCGCAATCTCATAGCCGCTGTCGAGCAGGGTTTGAATGCCGGCGCAGCCGATATCGTGATAAGCGAAGACAACCGTTTTTGCGCTCATGAGAGAACCTGATCATTGGAGGAGGAGAGACCGTCGACGGTGATGGCGCGCGGCGGCATGGCGGGTTGGCCGCGCAAGACTTTTTCCACGAAGAACCGCGGGCGGGCGCGCACGTCGTTGTACATGCGCCCGAGGTATTCGCCGAGCAGGCCCATGCCGATGAACTGGCCACCGGTGAACACGAACAACACCGCGAACAGCACGAACATGCCGTCACCGGCCCAGCCGGCACCGAACACCAGACGCAACACGATCAGTGCGGCGGCAAACAGCACGCCGAGGCCAGCCATGGCGAAACCGACGATGCTCAGCAGGCGCAACGGCGTGGTGGTCATGCAGGTGATCAAGTCGAACATCAGGTTGATCAAACGCATCGGGCTGTACTTCGAATCGCCGTGTTCACGCTCGGCGTGGGCGACGACGATTTCCGTGGTGTGGCGGGCGAAACTGTTGGCCAGAATCGGAATGAAGGTGCTGCGCTCGCGGCAGGCGAGCATCGCGTCGATGATCGTCCGGCGGTAAGCGCGGAGCATGCAGCCGTAGTCGCTCATGGCGACGCCGGTGGAGCGTTGCACGGCGAGGTTGATTAGCTTCGACGGATAGCGGCGCAGCGCCGAATCCTGACGGTTGCCGCGCACGGTGCCGACGACGTCGTAACCCTTTTCGGCTTCGGCGACCAGACGCGGAATCTCTTCCGGCGGGTTCTGCAAGTCGGCATCGAGGGTGATGACCACATCGCCTTTGCACTGCTCGAAACCGGCCATGATTGCCGCGTGCTGGCCGTAGTTGCGATTGAGGATGACCGCCACGAACGGGCTGTCTTCACGGGTGGCGGCTTCCTCAAGAATGTTCGCGGATTCGTCACGGCTGCCGTCGTCAACGAGGACGATTTCATAGTCGTGACGCAACATCCGGCAGGCGGCTTCAGTGCGGCGTAGCAGTTGCGGCAGGCTGTACTGTTCGTTGTAGACCGGAATAACGATCGACACACAGCGGATCGGATAAGGTTTCACGGGCGTTTGTCCATTAGGGAGGCGATGGCGCCGACCACGCGATCAAGGTCTTGATCGCTCATGTCGGGAAACAACGGAATCGAGCACAGCCGCGCCGAGTTCCATTCGGTGTTGGGCAGGTAGAGGTCGGGGTCACGCTGGCGATACCAGGAGTGCAGGTGGGTGGCGATGAAATGGATACCGGTGCCGATGCCCTGTTCCTGCAAACCTTTCATAAAGGCATCGCGATCCATGCCGCAGCGCTCGCGGTCGATACGCAGGATGAACAGGTGCCAGGCGTGGGTTTGTGCATAGGCGGGTACGGCCAGCGGTTGCACCGGCAGGCCTTCGAGTTTTTGCCAGTAGGCGGCGGCCAGTTCTGTGCGGCGCGCGTTGATCGCGTCCAGACGCTCAAGCTGCACTAGGGCAATCGCGGCGTTGATGTCGGCGAGGTTGTATTTGAACCCCGGCTCCAACACCTGGGCCTGCGGCTTGCGGCCACCGGTCAGGCGATCGTAGGCGTCGACGCCCAGACCGTGGAACTTGAGCATGCGCACGCGGCTGGCCAAGGCTTCGTCGTCGGTGACGAACATCGCGCCTTCGGCACAGGTCATGTTCTTGATCGCGTGGAAGGAGAAAATCGCCGTGCCTTGTGCACCGACGTGGCGGCCCTTGTAGCGGGTGCCGGCAGCGTGGGCGGCGTCCTCGATCACTGCGATGCCGTGCTGGTCGGCCAGCGTGTACAGCGGATCAAGATCAAACGCGGCGCCGGCGTAATGCACCGGGATAATCGCTTTGGTGCGTGGGGTGATGGCGGCTTCGATGCGCGCGGCGTCGGTCATCAAGGTGTCGCGATCAACGTCGACGAATACCGGTTTGGCACCGAGCAGCGAGATCATGTTGGCGGTCGAGACCCAGGTCTGCGAGGGCGTAATCACTTCATCACCGGGGCCGATGCCCAAGGCCAGTAACGTGATGTGCATGCCACCGGTTGCCGATGAAAGTGCCACTGCATGCTTGCAGCCGACATAATCGGCAAACTGCTCTTCCAGTGCCTGGCTTTTAGGGCCGGTAGTAATCCAGCCAGAACGCAATACTTGTTCAACCGCGGCTATTTCTTCATCGCCGATACTCGGCCGGGAAAACGGCAGAAACGCTTGACTCATAAGAACCTCGGGGCGACAGCCATCCTTCAGCCGATTGTCTGAAAAACACGGAATTTCAAAGGGTTGAGTTACCGGTCGGGGAATACCTGATTGACTTTCCAGTCCGCGGCCGGCAGGGTTGCAGGCCTTTCGGGGCAACCTGTTGTAACTAAGGTTATGCGTGTTTTTGTCAAAGGAACATGAAAAAACGGTCGGCGATTCGTCTATCTGTAAGCCATACAGCCACCGTTCAGACTTCTTCCGTTCATCGGCTGTTTTAGTCGAAAAGTCTTACGGAAGAGTCGCTCTCTATATAAGTTTGTTTGCACTTTTAAGTTGTTTTGTTGAACTGTTTTCTATTCAAGGCCGTTTCGTTTGATTGACTTGTCGAGTACTGAATCCACCCCGTCCAACACTAATCCGCTGACGATTTATCTGGCGCGACTGGCGCCTTCCAGCCAACTGACCATGCGCTATGTCTTGCAGGATGCTGCGGACCGCCTCGGTTTCGAAGACGTGGATATCGAAGAAATCCCCTGGCACGGGCTGCAACCGGAAGACGTCGTGGCGCTGGTCGCCGCATTGCGCGCCGACGGTTACGCGCCGAATACCTCGTCGCTGTATGTAAATGCCGTGCGCGGCGTTATGAATGAAGCCTGGCGCATGAGCCTGATCAGTCAGGACCATTTGCTGAAGATGCGCTCGGTAAAGGGCATTGCCGGCACGCGGTTATCTCAGGGGCGCAACTTGAAGCGCACCTTGATCCACGAATTGATGGAAGTCTGCGCCGCCGATCCACGCCCTCAGGGCCTGCGCGATGCGGCGGTGATTGCGTTGTTGTACGGCACCGGCATGCGTAAATCGGAGTCGGTGGACCTGGACTTGAATCAGGTCGACTTCACCGAGCGCAGCCTCACCGTTACCGGCAAAGGCAATAAACAACTGATCAAGTACGCTCCGGCCTGGGCGTTCGCCAAACTCGATGCGTGGCTGGAGCTGCGACGTTCAGAACTCAAGGAAGGCGAGACTGACGATGCTTTTCTGTTCAACCGCATCCGTCGCGGCAGCCATATCACTCGCGAGCGCATCACCAAACACGCGATCTATTACATCGCCCGCCAGCGTGGCGCCCAGGTCGGGGTGAAGATCATGCCGCACGATTTCCGCCGTTCGTTTATCACGCGGGTGATCGAGGAGCATGATTTGTCGATTGCGCAGAAGCTCGCGCACCACAGCAATATCCAGACCACCGCCAACTACGATGTGCGTGATGACAACGAGCGGCGGCGCGCGGTGGATCGCTTCGATCTGTAGGCCCCGTCAGGACGGCGAAGGGCAGGTGCGCGCGTTGCCGGTTGCCGCCCGACTGATCTGCTCGGCCAGACGTTTGACGTTGTGCTGCTGAGCGCCCACCAGATCATCGATGGTCGGGCCGGACGGTGTTTGCAGGGTCGAACGGCAGGTCAGCAAGCCATTGTCAGTGGCGCCGACGGGTCGCAAACGCCATTTGGCGTCGATCAGGCCGTACTGACCGGGGATCGAGTCGAAGCGTTGCACTTCGATGCGCACCGAAACGTTGCCTTGGCCACTGGTATTGCTTAATTGATCGGCCAACGCACCGCGCAACTCATCCGCCAATGTCGCCCCCCACCAATCGGTTTCCAGAATCGCCAGGCCGCTGTTGCCTTGGCGGATAACGATTTGCGCACGGTCGACCTGCGGCGGCACGCTCAGCGCTTCGATCGGAATCTGCGCGCCGGTCCGTGTGTTGGCGACCTGCACCGGCGTCAGCGTGTGAAAGCTGATCGGGTCGCTGCGACAGGCGCCCAGCAGCATGAACGCAGCGAGCACGGTGATTTTCAGCGGTACAGCCATGGTTCAGCTCCTGTGCTCAGTTGCGTGGCGGGCCTTTCAAGTCGATAGGTGCAGCGTTATCTGGGCGGCCACGGATCAGCGATTCCGGATGCCGGCCGAGGTAATCCGACAGTTCACGCAGCGAACGCGACATGCGCCCGAGTTCGTCGAGGGTTTCCGTGAGCTTCTCGCGTTGCGGCGAATCTTCGGCCAAGGTCGAGCTGGCGGACTGCAAGGTCTTGCTGACGTCGGCGAGGGTGCTTTGCACGCCCGGCAGGGTCTTGGCGTTGAACTGGGTCAGGCCTTTGCGCAACTCGATCAGATTGCTGTCGAGGTTGTTGGCGATGCGATCAACCGGCAGCTTGTTGAGCTTGTCGACCACGGCTTCGAGTTTTTCCTGCAACTGTTCGAGGCTGCCGGGAACGGTCGGTAGAACGACCGGGCGAGCAGTCGGGTCGAACGCGACTTTTTCCGCTTTCGGGAAGAAATCCAGTGCCACGTACAACTGGCCGGTCAGCAGGTTGCCACTGCGCGCCTGAGCACGCAGGCCATTATCGACGAAGGTACCCAGCAGGCGGATGCCAGCGGCTTCGTCGTTGGGGTCGTGCTTGAATTCGGTGAGCATCTTTTTGTAGGCCTGACCGAGACGCTGCGGGTAAATGACGATGCCGACGTTAAGCGGGAAGGTGCGTTTTTTTGCGTCGAAATCCAGGTTGATGCCCACGACCCGGCCGATCTCCATACCGAGGAACTCGACCGGCGCATCGACCTTGAGTCCGCGCAGTGACTGTTCGAAACGCAACACCATGTATTGCGCCTTGCCGTTCGGCGGGGCGAGGGCGCTCTGCTGGTCGGCGAACAGTTCGAAATCCTTGTCGTCGGCGGCGGCCACATCATTGGGACTGTAATCCGGAGCACGGAACGCAATACCGCCCACCAGCATGGTCGACAGCGATTCGGTCTTCACGGCAAAGCCGTTGGCACCGACATTGATGTCGATGCCGCTGGCATTCCAGAAACGGGTGTTTTCGGTGACGAACGCGTCGTTCGGCGCGTGAATGAACACCTCGATATCGACCCCTTTGCCTTCGGGGTTGAGGGCGTAAGTGACGACCTGGCCGACCGGGATCTTGCGGTAATAAACCGGTGAACCTATGTCCAGTGAACCGAGGTCCGGCGCATGCAGCATGAAGCGCTTACCGGGTTCGCCATAGGTGATCGGCGGCGGATTTTCCAGACCCTTGAAGTTCTTTGCGCGGCTATCGGACTGGCCGACGTCGGCGCCGATGTAGTCACCGGAAAGCAGGGTGTCGATGCCCGAAACGCCGCCGGCGCCAATGCGCGGGCGCACCACCCAGAACTGTGAATCTTCGCGCGTGAAGGTTTCCGCCTGTTTGGACAGTTTGATGGTGGCGTCGACGCTTTTCTGGTCGCCACTCAACTCGACGTCCGTCACCTGACCGATGACCACGTTGCGGTACTTGACCTCGGTCTTGTTCGCCGTCAGGCCACTGCCGGTCTTGAAGTTGACGATGATCGTCGGCCCTTCCTGCATCACGTTGTGCACCACCAGCGAAATGCCCACCAGCACCGCCACGATCGGTACGATCCAGACGAGTGAAATGCCGAAACGGCGGGTTTTGACTGGGGCTTGGCCTGGCGCTCGCGGCTCGTCGGTGGCTGACGACTTCATCCATGTCCTCCTCGATTGATTGGGCACTGAGCGTCAGGAACGCAAAAGCACCTCATCAATATAGAAGTGCTTGGCGATAGAGCAAATGTGAATAGCGCATGCACCGCGACCTGATCGTTCCCACGCAGAGCTTGGGAACGATCAAAGCCGGGAACGATTAGATCGTGTCAGCGCGGTTTGTGCTGTCAGCCGAGCATTTCCCGCAAGCGATACCAGAACATGCCCAGTGCCAGCAGCGGCGAGCGCAAGGCCGGGCCGCCGGGGAAGGTCATGTGCGGCACGCCGCTGAACACGTCCATGCCCTGACTGTGACCGGCATGAATCGCCTCGCCGAGCAGTTTTGCGCACCAGTGCGTGACGTTCAGGCCATGGCCGGAATAGCCCTGCGCATAGAACACGTTCGGGTGCTGTTTGAGCCGGCCGACCTGCGGGAAGCGGTTGGCGGTGATGCCAATCTTGCCGCCCCATTGGTAATCGATGCGCACGTCCGCCAGTTGCGGGAAGACCTTGAGCATCTTCGGCCGCATATAAGCGGCGATGTCCGCCGGATCGCGCCCGGAATAGTGGCAGGCACCGCCGAACAGCAAGCGCCGGTCCGCCGAGAGCCGGTAGTAATCTAGGCCGACTTTCTGGTCGCACACCGCCAGATTCTGCGGGATCAGTTGCGCGGCGCGTGCCTCGGACAACGGCTCGGTGGCGATGATGTAACTGCCGGCCGGCAGCACCTTGCCACTGAGTTGTTGTTCGAGGTCGTCCAGATGCGCATTGCAGCCGAGCACCAGACTACCAGCCCGCACCGTGCCGTTTGCGCAACGCACTTGCACGGTCGGGCCGTGGATGATTTCCAGCACTTCGCTCTGCTCGAAAATCTTCACGCCGAGCGCCGCTGCCAATCGCGCTTCGCCTTGCACCAGATCCAGCGGGTGCAGGTGGCCGGAACCCATGTCCACCAGCCCACCGGCATAAATGTCGGAGTTGACCACTTGCTGGCGGATCTGCTCCGGGCCGATCAGGCGGGTTTCGTGGGCATAGCCGAGTTCGGCGAGATCGACCAATTCATCCTTGAAGGCATCGAATTGCGCCGGGGTGTTGGCCAGATCGCAGAAGCCCCAGCGCAGATCACACTCGATGCCGTTGTCGCCGATGCGCTGCCGCACCAGCTCTACCGAATCGATGCCGGCGCGCTGCAAATAGCGCACGCCTTCCTGGCCGACATACTTGGCGAAGCCTTCAACCTCATGACCGATCCCGCGAATCAACTGACCGCCGTTGCGCCCGCTGGCGCCCCAGCCGATGCGCCGGGCTTCGATCAACACCACCGACAATCCGCGCTGAGCCAGTTCGATGGCGGTGTTGACGCCGGTGAACCCGCCGCCGATCACGCAGACATCGGCCGTCAGGTCACCGTCCAGTACTGGATAAGGTGTGGTCGCCCGCGCCGAAGCGGCGTAATAGGAGCGGGCGTGCTCCTGGGTGTACTGATTCATTTGTTCGACTTCACTTTGCTCCAGGAACGGGTCATCAGACGCATGATCGCTTGGGGCGGGGTGGTAGAAATATAGAGTTTGTCGAGGACTGCTTGAGGTGGGTAAACCTCTGGATTGTTGACCAGTTCCGGATCCATGTATTGCTTGGCGGCCGGGTTCGGGTTGGCGTAACCGACCGAAGCGCTGACCTTGGCGATCACTTGCGGATCGAGCAGGTAATTAATGAAGGCATGGGCTTCTTTGGTGTTGCTCGCATCGGCAGGGATGGCCAGCAGGTCGAACCAGAGGTTGGCGCCTTCCTTCGGAATGGCGTAAGCGATGTTCACGCCGTTCTTGGCTTCCTTGGCGCGGTTGGCGGCCTGGAACACGTCGCCGGAATAACCGAAGGCTACGCAAATATCACCGTTGGCCAGGTCGGACACGTATTTCGAGGAATGGAAATAGGTGATGTAAGGACGAATGCTCAGCAGTTTGGCTTCGGCCTTTTTGAAGTCTTCCGGATTTTCGCTGCGTGGGTCCAGGCCCATGTAATTGAGCACGGCGGGGAAGACTTCGTCGGCGGAGTCCATCATCGACACGCCGCACTGGCTGAGTTTTTTCAGGTTCTCAGGCTCGAACAGCACGGCCCAGGAATCGATGTGGTCGACGCCCAGCACTTGCTTGACCTTGTCGACGTTGTAGCCGATGCCGTTGGTGCCCCACAGGTACGGCACCGAATGCGCGTTGCCCGGATCGTTTTTCTCCAGCAGTTCGAGCAGTTTCGGGTCGAGGTTCTTGAAGTTCGGCAACTGCGAGCGATCGAGTTTGAGGAACGCGCCGGCCTTCACCTGACGGGCGAGGAAGTGGTTGGATGGTACGACCACGTCATACCCGGTGCGGCCGGCGAGCAGTTTGCCTTCGAGGGTTTCGTTGGAATCGAAAACGTCGTAGATCACCTTGATCCCGGTTGTGCTCTGGAAGTCGGCGAGGGTGGTTTCACCGATATAGTCGGTCCAGTTGTAGACGCTGACTTGTGGCTGGGCTTGGGCTCCGATGCTGCACATCAGGGCCAGAGCGGCGGGAACCATGGTTTTCAACAGACGCATTTCGACACCTCTTAAATTTATTGGATTTCTCAGGTGGTTCGCTAATCCCTTGTGGGAGCGAGCCTGCTCGCGAAAGCGGTGGGTCAGGCAACATCAATGGTGACTGTGCTGACGCCTTCGCGAGCAGGCTCGCTCCCACAGGGATTTGTGCAGATTTGGGTTAAACGCTCAGCATCAGGAACTCACGCTCCCACGAGCTGATCACGCGCTTGAAGTTTTCATGCTCGGCACGCTTCACCGCGACATAGCCACGGACAAACTTGTCGCCAAGGTATTGCGCAACGGTTTCGCACTCTTCCATCTGCGTCAGTGCTTCCTCGATGGTGATCGGCAGGCGCAGGTTGCGGCGCTCGTAAGCGCGGCCTTGTACCGCAGCGCTCGGCGCGATGGCTTCGACCATGCCGATGTAACCGCAGAGCAGACTCGCGGCAATAGCCAGGTACGGGTTGGCATCGGCGCCCGGCAGGCGGTTTTCCACGCGCATGGCTTCCGGGCTGGACGTCGGTACACGCAGGCCGACGGTGCGGTTTTCTTCGCCCCATTCGACGTTGACCGGCGCCGAGGTGTCCGGCAGGAAGCGGCGGAACGAGTTGACGTTCGGCGCGAACATCGGCAGCACTTTCGGGATGTACTTCTGCAAACCGCCGATGTAATGCAGGAACAGCTCGCTCATCTGCCCGTCAGCATTGGCGAATATCGGTTTGCCGGTGGCGATTTCGACCACGCTCTGGTGAATGTGCATGGCGCTGCCCGGCTCATCGCCGATCGGCTTGGCCATGAAGGTTGCGGCGACGTTGTGCTTGAGTGCGGCCTCACGCATGGTGCGCTTGAACACAGTGATCTGGTCAGCCAGATCGAGGGCGTCGCCGTGGCGGAAGTTGATTTCCATCTGCGCCGGGCCGTCTTCGTGGATCAGCGTGTCGAGGTCCAGACCTTGCAGTTCGCACCAGTCGTAGACGTCTTCAAACAACGGATCGAATTCGTTGGCAGCATCGATGGAGAACGACTGCCGGCCGCTTTCAGCACGGCCCGAGCGGCCTAGCGGTGCTTTCAGCGGCAAGTCCGGGTCTTCGCAGCGCTGGGTCAGGTAGAACTCCATTTCCGGCGCCACAATCGGCTTCCAGCCTTTGTCGGTGTAGAGCTGCAAGACTTTCTTCAGCACGTTGCGCGGCGACAGTTCGATCGGGTTGCCGAACTTGTCGAAGGTGTCGTGGATGACGATGGCGGTCGGTTCGATCGCCCATGGAATCACGTAGACCGCGTCAGCCACGGGCTTGCAGACCATGTCGATATCGGCAGGATCAAGCAGGTCGTAGTAGATGTCGTCGTCGACAAAATCCCCGGTTACCGTTTGCAGCAGCACACTTTCCGGCAGGCGCATGCCTCGCTCATGCAGGAACTTGTTGGTCGGTGCGATCTTGCCGCGGGCAATGCCGGTCAGGTCGCTGACCACACATTCGACTTCGGTAATCTTGTGATCTTTCAGCCACGTGAACAGCTGATCGAAAGGGGCATTCATAAAGACCTCGTTATTGGTTTTATAGACGCCGGGGAGGGCGGGTTTCATCTTCCGCCCCTTCCCCTGTGGCGCGTTGACGACTATCTTGGGCGAGCCTTGCAGTTCCATCTATCCACTTTAAGCAGCACCAAAGCGCACCAAAAGAGTGCGCAAGGTCACCCCATGACGACGTGCAATCCGCTCCAGGTTCAAGCTTTCAACACCGCCGATGTCGCTGAGCAAGTTCGCGCCACACCGGGCTGGGTCCAGCATTACCAACAGATGTCGCCGGGCCATTTCGCCGGGCAGATCCGCTATCTGGATCTGCAGGGTGTCGAGGTCTATGAAGAGCAGATGAACACCCGCGTCGAGCAGAATTTCAGCGCGCCATCGGGTGCTCTTGCGTTCTGTTTTGATCGCAGCGACAACGCGCTTTATTTGCTCAATGAAGAGAGCCGCAATATCTGGATCACCCCGGAGAACTACCAGGAAATCGCCGTGGTGTTCGGTCCGGAGTTTGTCCGTCAGCACGGTCTGAATGTGGCGAAACTTGAAGGCTTGTTCATGACGCAACTCAATTGCGGGCAGAACGCCTTGTTCAGTCGCTGGTTAAGCTCGATTCTCACAAAGTTGTCGCAAGCTGTTGATCCGCTTGATAAAGATTCGCTGACAAAGCAGCTGCTCGAAGACTGTTTGTTCATCCTCGACAACGCTCACACAAGTCTCGATCGCGGCGGCTTACAGCGTCGTACTGAAGAGCGGATGATCATGAAACGCGTAGGGGAATGGGCGGCGGATTCGCCGGAAGACACCGTCAATCTGCTCGAACTTTCCCACGTGGCCGGAGTGCCGTTGCGGCAATTGCAGCAGGCGTTCAAGGCCTACACCGGGATGACCCCGAGTCACTGGCTGCGCCTGCGCCGGTTGAACAGTGCACACCGTGAATTGCTCAAGCGCCGGCCGACGGAAACTACGGTTGCCGAGGTGGCGATGCAGTGGTCGTTCTGGCATTTGGGAAGGTTTTCCAGCAGTTACCGGGCGTTGTTCAAGGAGTTGCCGAGCGAGACCTTGAAGCGCTCATGAAAGCCTTGGCGGTTAAAAAGGCTTTGTCTCGGCGCTGAAGTTAAATAGAATCACTCTCATTTGAAACTGACTTCGCGCAGGACTCTTGAGATGACTGAAGCAGCGACGCCATCGCCGCAGCACCTGCACGAACTGTATCGCGATCACCGAGGCTGGCTGGAAACCTGGTTGCGGCGGCGCATGGGCAATGCCTGGGATGCGGCGGACCTGAGCCAGGATACCTTCTTGCGCGTGCTGTGCAGCGCTCAGCCGATTGCCGATATGCGTGAGCCGCGGGCGTATTTGCTGACAGTCGGCAAACGCCTGCTGAGCAATTTCTACACCCGTCGCAGCCTGGAAAAGGCCTATCTCGAAGCCCTCGCGCAGTTGCCCGAAGAATGCGTGCCGTCGCCCGAGCAGCGCTGGCTGCTGCTGGAAACCCTGCAAGCGCTGGATGAGCTGCTCGATGGTTTGCCGCGAGCGGTGCGTCGGGCCTTTCTCCTGAGTCAGCTCGAAGGCCTCGGCTACCGTGAAATCGCCGAACGTTTGCAGGTCTCTGAGCGCAGTATAAAGCGTTATATGGCAATGGCTTACGAGCATTGTTTGATGTTGGATCTATGATGCGTGTAGTTCCTAACACCGAAGCGCGTGAAGTGGCACGTGCCGCCGCACAGTGGTTGGCATTGCTCGAATCCGGCGAGGCCAGTGAAGCCGATCACGTGCGACTGAAGCACTGGCGCGACAGCGATAGCCGCCATGAAAACGCCTGGCAGAAGATTCAATTACTGCGCCAGCGCTTTTCCAGTCTGCCAGCAGAATTGGCCATGGCCACACTCGATCGCCCGGATCTGGCGCGGCGTGCAACTCTGAAAAGGGCGCTGGGTCTGGCGGCGCTGGTGCCGACGGCGTGGTTGATCAGTCGCCAGTTGCCGCTCGACGTCTGGCGCGCGGATTTGCAGACTTCCACCGGAGAGCACACGCGTACACGGCTGGCCGACGGCTGCACCTTGCATCTGAACACCGCCAGTGCGGTGAACGTCGATCTGGCCAGCCGTCAATTGACGTTGGTGCGCGGCGAAATGGCGCTCAACGTTCCGGGTAGCACGGCATTGACGGTCAACGCGCCGTACGGTCGGATCATTGTCAGCCGCAGCGAAGTCTGCGTGCGCCTCAACGAGCGTGACTGCACCGTGTCGGTGGTCAGCGGTTCGGTGCAATTGCAGCCGTTGCACGGGCCGGCGCTGCAGTTGAACGCCGGGCAACAGGTCAATTTGCAGGCCTCCGGCGCCGGACCGATCGCGCTGTTCGACGCCAAAATGCCGGGCTGGCGTGACGGTGTGTTGATGGCGCAAAACCAGCCGTTGGGGGATTTCCTGCGCGAGTTGAGCCGTTATCGCTCGGGGCTTCTGCGCTGGGAGCCGGCACTTGAACGTCTGCGTGTCACCGGCAGTTTCCGTCTCGACGACACCGATAAAGTGCTGGCGCTGCTGGCGGCGAGCCTGCCGTTGGAGGTGCATTCGCGCACGCGTTTCTGGGTAACGCTGACGCCGCGAAAAAATTTCGTCTGAAGCCTGTCCCTTTTTTTCGCCTCACCGGTCATTGCAGGTAAGTGAACAAAATCGAGAGCTTCTTCCAATGCCCGCAGTATTCCCTAGTCGTTTGCGTCCGTTGTTGCAGTTGAGCCTCCTGCTGAGCCTGAGTGCCAGCCCTGTGTTGATCCAGTCCAGTTGGGCCGATGACAACGCTCGGCGCAGTTACCAGGTGCCGGCCGGCAGTTTGAGCGCCGCACTGACCCGCTTTGCCGGGTTGGCCGGGGTCAATCTGTCGGTCGATCCGGCACTGGTGAGTGGCCGCAACAGCAACGGTTTGTCCGGCGAATTCGCTGTGGAGGAGGGGTTCGCTCGCTTGTTGCTGGGTTCCGGTCTGCAACTGCAACCGCTGGGCGAGCAGGCCTACACACTGATTCCAGTGGCCGAGGGCAGCAGCCTGCAACTGGCGCCGACGTCGATTCTCGGTGCCACCGGTTCCAGCGATGCCGATGTGTTTGCCGGCGGCCAGGTCGCGCGGCGGGGCTCGCAGGGTTTGCTGGGGTCGAAAGACTTCATGGAAACCCCGTTCAGCATGACCACCTACACCAGCGAGGCGGTGAAGAATCAGCAGGCGCGCACCTTGGGCGATCTGATTTCCAGCGATCCATCGGTGCGTGCAACCAATCCGGCCGGTGGGCGCTATGAGCAGTTCACCATCCGTGGTTTCAGTCTGTTCAACAGTGACGTGGCGTACAACGGGCTCTATGGCGTGTTGCCGACGTACACCATTGATATGGAAATGGCCGATCGTGTGGATATCATCAAAGGCCCGAGCCAGCTCATCAACGGCATTTCGCCGCGGGGCAGCGTAGGCGGGGGGATCAACGTGGTGCCTAAGCGTGCCACCGACAAACCGATCACTTCGCTGACGGCTAATTATGCGTCGAACAATCAGGTCGGCGGCGCAGTGGATGTCGGCCGTCGTTTCGGTGAGGACAACCAGTTCGGCCTGCGCTTCAACGGCGTCAAGCAGTCCGGTGATACCGAATGGGATCATCAAAGTGTCGACCGTGACATGGCCGTGCTCGGCCTGGATTTTCGCGGTGAGCGGCTACGGCTTTCGACCGATATCGGTCACACCGAGCGCGACACCGACGCGCCGCAGGAGCGCGTGCAGGTCGCGGCGAATGCCAAGGTTCCGAGCGCCAATAAGGTGCATCGCAACTACGCGCAACCGTGGAGCCAGGCGAAAACCGAGGACACCTTCGGCACAGTCAACGCCGAGTTCGACGTCAATGACTCGGTGATGCTGTACGGCGGTGTTGGCGCTCGCAAGAGCAATCACGACTTCCTTCGGCATGCGGTTTCCGTGACCAACGATGCCGGCGACTTCAGCGTGCAACCGCGTGATTTCACCCGCGACGAGAATGTCCGTACCGCCACGGCAGGTGTGCGCAACTGGTTCCACACCGGGCCGGTGAGCCATGAGGTCAACCTCGCGGCCAGCTACTTCTACATGGATTTCGAGAACGGCGGCGCACGTTACGCGGCAGGCCGCAGCAACCTGTATGACCCGGTGGAAACGGCGAAACCCGGCACGCCGACACGCAATGACGCCAAGGTCTATACCGAAAACCGCTTCAGCGGCGTAGCGCTGTCCGACACCCTGGGCTTTTTCGACGATCGATTACTGCTGACCCTCGGCGCTCGCTGGCAGCGGGTGAAAGTTGATGACTGGAGCGATGGCGTCAAAGGCGACACGGCTTACGACGAAGAAAAGGTCTCGCCATCGGGCGGGATTCTGTTCAAGGCCACGGACCGATTGTCGCTGTACGCCAACTACATGGAAGGCCTGAGCCAAGGCAAGATCGCGCCGTCGACTTCCATCAACGAAGACGAAATCTTCCCACCGTTCATTAGCCGCCAGGTCGAGGTCGGTGCCAAGTACGATGCCGGCGCCTACGCGTTGACCGCTGCGGTGTTTCGCATCAAGCAACCGGCGTACGAAACCAACGCCACCACGCGAGTCTTCGGCCCCAATGGCAAGCGCGAGAACAATGGCGTGGAGTTGAGCGTGTTCGGCGAACCGCTCAAAGGCTTCCGTTTGCTCGGCGGCGTGATGTACATCGACAGCGAATTGACCAAGACCACCAATGGCACCTTCGACGGCAATCGCGCGCCGGCGACGCCGAAATACAACGTCAATCTGGGCGCCGAGTGGGACGTGCCGACTGTGCAAGGGCTGACGCTGACAACGCGGGGCATTTATTCCAGCTCGCAGTATCTGGATCAGTCCAACGAGAAGGAAATCGATTCCTGGGAGCGCTTCGACGTAGGTACGCGGTACGCCTTCAAAGTCGATGAGAAAACCATCACCCTGCGCGGGAATATCGAGAACGTGCTGGATAAGCGTTATTGGAGTTCGGCAGGGGCGTCCGATGACAGTGAGCCGGGATTGACGTTGTCGACACCGAGAACCTACCTGCTTTCAGCGACGGTGGACTTCTGATTCCACTCGGAAAATCAAAAGCGTGCTATCAGCGAGCTGACCCACTCTCAGAGTGATGTCCTGACCACCAATGGACAGTCAACTCGCTGAGTTCCCGATAGCTCCAGGGTCTCGATCAGATGCCGTGCAGCCTGGCGCCCAATCTCGTAGTACGGCAGTTGCACGGTGGTCAGCGGCGGGATGAACAACTCGGCAATGCCGATCATGTTGTCGTAGCCGAGCACGGCGACATCGTCGGGAATTTTCAGGCCACGCCCCAACAACAGTTGATAGGCACAAAAGGCAATGCGGTCGTTGCCACAGATCAGAATATCGAATTGGGGGCGACCATCAATGACATGCCGGTCGAGAATGGCGGCTGTTTCACTGTAGGCATCATGATCGGAAAGGTCGTATTGCAGGAGAGTGTCAGGCGCCAGTCCGAATGCCTGACAGGCACTTTGCAGACCCTTTTGTCGTAGCCCCCATGCCAGACTCTGTTTCGGCAGATTGATACACAGAGGACGCTTGTAGCCGAGGCTCAACGCGTGGTGTACGGCGCGATACTGGCCCATTTCGTCGTCGGGCACATAACTGACGAGGCTGCTGTCATCTGCCAGACAATTGGCGAGCACCAGAGGCTTGCTCTTCAAGCGCTCGGGAATGCTGACCTGGCGAAACCCCATGGCGCTGAAGATCAAGCCGTCCGGACGGTGCGACAGCATCAGGTCGATGTTCTGGTCGGTGGGCGGGTTGCTCAGCAGGTTGAGGATAAAGACATTCCAGCCGGCCTGCTGCGCGGTCTGTTCAATGGACAGCAGCAGCTCGACCGCGAAGGGTGTGGTCGCAGTGTCCAGCGCGAACACACCAATGGTGCGCGACTGGAGGTTGTCACCGCGCATCTTGCGCGCTGACAGGCTGGGTACGAATTGCAGTTCATCAATGGCACGACGCACCCGTAGGAGGGTTTCGGGGCTCAGTTTTTCCGGAGTATTGAGCGCTCGAGACACCGTCATCAGGGACACGCCGGCCAGTTGTGCAACGTCTTTCACTGAAGTCATGCGAAGTGCGGCCGGTCAGGTTGACGCAGAATCATGACACAGGGCCCGGGCTTCTCGCGACCCGAATGACGCCGCTCATGACCATGCAGAACCGAGCGGCCATGCCTTGGCAATCGCGACGCGCCCGCCATTCCCGCTTGCCACCAGCTTCACGCCCAGACTGTCGGAGCGCGGATAGAGGCGACTGCTGAGGCTGAAACGGCCGTTTTCGTCGAACACCTCGATGGATGAGCGATCGAGGAACACGCGTAGCTCAAGTCGCTCTTGTGTCGGGTCTATCGAGACGCTGCGCTGGCCGGTGACTTGCGCACCCGAGCGGCTGCGATCAAGCACCAGGCGCTGCAGTGACGCATCGTAATAGAGCAGGGTTTCTTCACGGCCATCGTCGCTGCAGCGCAAGGCGACTCCCAAGTGGCCGTCAGTGCAGCCGAGCAGATCCAGATGCACATGGATTTCGAGCATGTCGCCGTTTAACTCCGGCACCCAGCGGGTTCCCGACGCTTCCCACCACGGCGTCCCCGGCAATTGCGTCATTCGCAGCGCGCTGAGCTCCCGTGCCGGATACACGCAAAGACGATCGGCGCACAGTTCCAGTTCGCGGGGTAATCCGAGCATGCCGCACCAGTGATGGGCCTGGCTCGGCATCGGGCTTTCCCACATGTCCAGCCATGCCCATAGGAGGCGCCGACCATCGGCGGCCAACAGCGTCTGCGCCGCATAAAAATCGTGGCCGTTATCCAGCTCGATAAAAGGCCCGCCCGTGAAGTGCCACTTGTTGTCGAGCTGGCCCACTCGATAACCGGTCTGGTACTTGTTGAGCCGGTCGTAACCGTCGGCTTGCATGCCTTGTGGTGAGTACAGCAGCACATCGCGTCCATTCAGGCGAAACAGGTCCGGGCATTCCCACATATAGCCATCGCCCTCGCTGCCGGCGGACACATAATCGAGGAATTCCCAGACGTGCAGATCCGTGGAGCGGTACAACGGCAGCAGTGGCCTGTCACCCAGACGTGCCCCGGCGATCAGGTACCAACAGCCATCTTCCTGCCAGACCTTGGGATCGCGGAAATGCATGATGGCGTCTTGCGGCGCGCTGTCGATGACGGCGCCATGCTTGATGAAGCGGATGCCGTCGTTGCTGGTTGCCAGGCACTGGACCTGTCGGATCAAGCGTTCATCACCCACTTCGTCCAGCCAGGTGTGCCCGGTGTAGATCAGGGCCAGGGTATCGCCACAGACCACGGCGCTACCGGAAAAACAGCCGTCGCGGTCGCAGTCATCGCCGGGGGCCAGCGCAATGGGCAGGTGCTGCCAATGAACCAGATCGGCACTCTTGGCATGGCCCCAATACATCGGGCCCCATTTCGCGTCGAAGGGGTGATGCTGATAGAAAACGTGATACTCGCCACGGAAGTACACGACCCCGTTCGGGTCGTTCATCCAGCCTGCCGGCGGGGCGATATGATAACCGGGTCGATAATCCTCGATGACGCGAGACTGGTTGTCAGCCAGGGCGCGCTGCGCAAGGTCAAGGGTCGAAGACATGGGATCGCTCTGGGTATTCAAAAAGGTCATAGGGCGTGTGCTCGGATTGAGCGCAGAGAGAGGTCATTCGGCACGGATTCAAAGGCGTGCGGGTGGCGCTTCAACGCCGTGCCGTCGGTGTCGAACAGGTGGATCTTGTCGATGTCCAGTTGCAGCTCGACCCGATCGCCTGTCTGCCATCCGGCGTTGACTTCACAGCGGCAGATCAATGGCTCGTCCTGCCCGGTATCGAGGTGCACATAGGTTTCACTGCCGAGGTATTCGACCCCGGTCACGACGACGCCAGCGGTTCCCGCCGCCGCTTTGAGCGACAAGTGTTCCGGGCGAACGCCCAGGCTCAGCGAGGCGTCCGCCGCCAGGTTCGAGCTGTCGAAGGGCAGGGCGGTCATCGCCAAAACCGGAGTATCGACCAGGCTAGTTTCGCCCGGTGCATGCAGGCGTGCCGGCAGGAAATTCATTTTCGGCGAACCGAGAAAACCGGCGACAAAGCGGCTGGCCGGGCGCTCATAGAGTTCGCGCGGTGAGCCGACCTGCTCAATATGACCGCCATTGAGCACGACAATTTTGTCGGCCAGGGTCATCGCTTCCACCTGGTCGTGGGTGACGTAGATCATGGTTGAGCGCAATCGGGCATGCAGTCGGGCGATTTCGTTGCGCATCTGCACCCGCAAGGAGGCATCCAGGTTGGACAGCGGCTCATCGAACAACAGAATGTCCGGCTCCCGCGCCATGGCCCTGCCCATGGCCACACGCTGACGCTGCCCCCCCGACAGTTCTTTCGGTTTGCGTTGCAGCAGTTTGTCCAATTGCAGGATTTGCGCAGTTTTCAGTACCCGCTCGCGCAGGCTGCTCTTTTCAGTTTTGGCCAGTTTGAGACCGAAACTGATGTTGTCGTAGACGCTCATGTGCGGGTACAGCGCATAAGACTGAAACACCATGCCGACGCCACGTTCGCGCGGTTCGAGGTCGTTGACCCGGCGCCCGTCGATCAGCAGGTCGCCGGCACAGATCGAGTCGAGCCCGGCGATCAGTCGCAGCAGTGTCGACTTTCCGCAGCCCGAAGGGCCGACGAACACGACGAATTCACCCGCCGCAATCTCCAGGTTGATGTCGCGAAGAATCCGCGCGCCGCCCAATTGTTTGTTCACGTTGTCCAGTTTCAATTTGATCACGATGCTGTTCCTTGTCTTTGTTGGGCATCAACCCTTTAACGCGCCGGCAGTGAGACCGGAAACGATTCGGCGCTGGAAGATCAGCACCAGAATCACCAGTGGGACGGTGACCAGCACCGAGGCAGCCATCAACAAGCCCCAAGGCAACTCATGGGGGCTGCCGCCGGAAATCAACGCGATGGCGACCGGCACCGTGCGTTGGCTGTCGGTGAGGGTAAAAGTCAGGGCAAACAGAAACTCGTTCCACGCGGCGATGAAGGCCAACAAGCCTGTGGTGACCAGTGCGGGCCAGAGTAGCGGCAACAACACGCGGGTCAGCGTCACCCAGGGCGACGCACCATCCATGATTGCCGCTTCCTCCAGTTCATGGGGGAGTTGCCCCATGAACGTGGTCAGCACCCAGACGGTGAAGGGCAGGGTGAAAATCGTGTAGCTGAGGATCAACGCCCACGACGTGTTGTACAGACCCAAGGCGCGGATCACCTCGAACAGCCCCGACAGCACCGCGACCTGGGGAAACATCGACACGCCAAGCACCATCATCAACACCGTGCCACGCCCACGGAATTTCACCCGGCCCAAGGCATAGGCTGCGGTCAGGCTGAGGAACAGCGCCAGGGTGACCACGCACAGCGCAACCACCAGCGAATTACCGATCGCTCGCAGGAATGAGGCCTGGTGGAGGACCGCCGCGTAATTGGAGAAGTCGGGATGTTCGATCCAGTAACTCACCTCGAACAAGGCGCTGGAGGGCTTCAGCGACGTCACGATGGCGTAGTAGAACGGGAAAACCGCATACAGCAGCAAAACCCCGATCAGGCACCAGAAGCCGAGGCGCAACAGCGCTTTTTTCAGCAGGCGCGGGCTCATGCGCGGACCTCCAGTTGACGGCGTCCGAGGTAGAGATAAAGCATGGCGATCACCGCGACCACGAGAAACAACAGCGTCGACGCCGCGCTGCCGTAACCGACATCCTGGAACTCCACCAAGTGCTGGCGGGCATACACCGACATGCTCATGGTGCTCGACGAGTTCGAGGTCAGCACATAGATGACGTCGAATACCCGCAGGGAATCGAGGATGCGGAAGATCGCCGCCACCAGCAGTGCAGGCATCAACAGTGGCAGCGTGACACGCCAGAACACGTTCAGCGGATGAATGCCATCGACCCGGGCCGCTTCGTAGCAATCGCTCGGCAACATCTGCAAGGCCGCCAGCATCAGCAGGGTGACGAAGGGTACGGTTTTCCAGACGTCAACGATGATCACCGCCCACATCGACAGGTCGGCATCCGCCGTCCAGGCCAGGGGGGCGTCAATCAGGCCGAGGCTGAGCATCAGGTGATTGATGATGCCGAACTGGTCGTTAAGCATCCATGACCAGATCTTCGCCGAGACAATCGTCGGAATCGCCCACGGAATCAGAATCAACGCTCGCACCAGAGAACGGCCGGTGAACTTGATGTTCAGCAGCAACGCCACCAACAGTCCCAGCACGACCTCCAGTCCCACCGAGACCACCGTGAAATACAACGTGTTGCGCACCGCATTCCACCATTGTGGATCGACGAGGATGCCCGACCAGCCGGCATCGCTGAACAACAGATAATTGCTCAGGCCAATGAAGGTTGCGCCACCGGTGTCCGCCAGGCTGGCGTCGGTCAGGCTGAACCAGAATGTGCGCAGCAGCGGCCAGGCTGCCACCAGGGCCAGGCAGACCAGCATTGGCGTCAGAAACAGCCAGGCAGCGCGCACCCGGCGACGTTGTACAGGCGTTTCCCTCGTGAGCAGAAGCTCGTCAAAGGGGGCATGGGTCGTAGAGACAGACATGGTGATTTCCTTCCTTGTGGCTTACCAGTTCCGGCGTTTGATGCGCGTGAGTTCGCTTTCCAGTTCGGCGAGTGCCTGATCGACGGGCAACTCGCCCGCCAGCACGCCATGCACCCGATCGAAGAACGCATTGGAGACCCGTGGATAGCGATCGGCAGTGATAGCGGCGGGGCGCATGACCCCAGCGTTGAGAATGCTGTGCAGCTGAGCGTAATAAGGCATGGCCGCGAGCAACTCGGGATCTTGATACAGCGACTCGATCACCGGGTTATAGCCGCCTTTCAGCGCTCGACGTTTTTGCTCTTGGGCATTGCTCAGGTAGCTCACCAGTTCGGCGGCAAGTTGGGGATGAGCGCTGTAACGCGAGACCGCCAGGCCCCAGCCACCGAGGGTGGAAGCATGCTCGCCGGTCTCGCCGCCGCGGGGCAGGGGAGCGACGCCGACCTGGTCTTTTACGGCGCTGTCCTGGCTTTGCACCAGGGCCCAGACATAAGGCCAGTTACGCATGAACAGCGCATTGCCCGACTGGAATACGCCACGTCCTTCTTCCTCGGTGTAATTGAGCACGCCACGCGGGGAGATGTCGCCGACCCAGCTTTTCGCCAGGGTCAACGCCGCTCTTGAGGCCTGGCTGTTGACTACGATGTCGCCGCGTTGATTGATCAGTCCGCCTTGCGGCTGGCTGCTGATCCACTCCAGCGCATTACACGTCAGCCCCTCGTAGGCACGTCCCTGAAAGATATAACCCCAGAGATTGGCGTTGCCGGCGTCGCGCTCGGCCTGTTGCACAGCCCTGGCGGTAGCGGTCATTTCCTCCCACGTTTGAGGAACCTGCTTGGTGTATTTCTCAAGCAAGTCTTTGCGGTAATACAGCAGCCCCGAGTCGGTGAACCACGGCATCGTCACCAGCCGCCCGTTGACCGTGGCGTTATCGACCTGGGCCTGGAAGTAGCCTTGGGTCGCGTTGGCGGGAAGCACCTCACGCAGATCCATCAAGTGTTTGGCCAGCATCCCCGGCCAGACCATATCGATTTGAATGATGTCGATGTCGGCGGACTGCGCACTGAGGATCTGCTGGTAGAACGACAACCTCTCGGTTGCCGAGTTAGGCGTGGAGACCACTTCGACGTTGTTGCCAGTCTGTTTCGACCATGTCTCGACGGCCTCTTTGCACAGCTGCAATTCCGCACCCACCGCACCGCAGGAGATCGTCAGATCGGTTGCGTTCGACACGGATGGCAGTGCGGCAGACAGGGTGATCAGTGCAACGGGCAGGAGCGATTTCAGGTGTTTCATCGAGCGTTCTTTATTTTTGTTTTTAGAAAAGTTAACGTTAACATCGCCAAATGTAGCAGCGTATTTGCGAGGAGGCATCCTTTTTTTGTCGTTTGTGACAACTCGCGACTCACGCAAAAAAGGCAACTGCGGCAACCAAAAATAAAAACAAAACAGGGAATCAACATGCAGAAAGGATCAAGCTGGCTACTGGTCGGCGTGCTCGGCACATCGGCGGCGGCTTCTCAGGCCGCGACGCTGGAAGAGCGCATGGCCGCGCTTGAAGCCCGTGCCAGCGCAGCGGAAAAGCGTGCGGCCACGGCGGAACAGCAGACCCAGGCGCTTGCCCGGGAATTGCAGCAGATCAAATTCGCGACACCGCCCTCACAGTCAGTCGCGTCTAACGCAACAGCCATTTCGGCGCCTGCTCTGGACACCCGACTGGCAAAACTCGAAGCTCGTCAGCAAAGCCTGGAGAAGGAGGGCAATTCCGGACACCTCACCGATGGGTTCAGCTTCAACGGCTATGCGCGCTCCGGATTGCTGGTAGACGAAGGGATGGGTGGTGGCCGTGGCGGCCCTTACACAACGCCGGCCGGCTCGGTGGGTGGTGCAGTCGGGCGACTCGGCAACGAGGACGACACCTACATGCGTATCGACCTTTCGAAAGAGCTCTATGCGCAAAACGGCACTCGTTCCAAATTCACGGTTTCCATCGCCGACGGCCTGGAAAGCTCCAATGACTGGACGGCCGACGAAAGCAACCTCAACGTGCGCCAGGTATTCGCCACGCTCGACCATGTCGCTGCATTCAAAGGCAATTCAGTCTTCGAAAACGCGACGTTGTGGGCGGGCAAGCGCTTCGATAGAGATAATTTCGATATCCACTGGCTGGACGCCGACGTCGTTTACCTCGCCGGCACCGGCGGTGGAATTTACGATGTGCAGATGAACAAGCATTGGCGCTCCAATTACTCGTTGATTGGGCGTAGCTACGGGGATTTCAGTCAAGGCGGGATTAATGCCGATGTGGAAAGCTACATCCTGACCTCCAACCAGTTCTTTGAGGATGGCCAGTGGCAGTGGATGTACAACGCCATCGGCGCCAAGAAAAACGATTTCGGCACCCGCACCAATAAAGCCGGTTTGACGCCTGCGGATAGCGGTTTGCACAGCATGCTGGCCAATCACCAGAAGACCTTTTTCGGCAGGGAAGGCTTCTTCAAAACGGCGCTGCTCTATGGGCAAGGTCTGGGGGCCGAGGTCAAGAACGTTGGCTCGGACGGTGAGTTGATCGACGACGCCCGCGCGCTGCGTCTGGCGCTCTACGGTGAGACCCCGCTGACCTCTGACTGGCGCATCGGGCCCAGCGTGCTGGCCGAACAGAGCAAGGATCGATACGTCAAAGGTGACGACTACCGCTGGCTGACCCTGAACGTGCGCTTGGCCAACACAATCAACAGCAACTTCGAAATGGCCTACGAAATGAGCTGGCAAACCATGAACCTCGACCCCAAGGGCTATCTACAACGTAATGCGGTCGATGGTAACTTCTGGAAATTCACGGTCGCCCCGACATTCAAACTCGACGTCGGCGATCTACTCTCGCGTCCGGAGTTGCGAGTGTTCGCCAGCTACATGAACTGGTCTTCGGATCTGGACAGGTTCAGTACTAACGACTCCTTTGGCATGTCCGACTTCCAGGCGGGAGGGGTGTGGCAATACGGCATCCAGATGGAAACCTGGTTTTAATCGTTGAACGCACTTGCCATAGTGCAGTGCTGGAGCGGCGAGGGATGCTCCAGGCTAATGATGTCGTTTCTTCCCAGGATGGATAATTACCAATGCTCAAGTTCAATGCTCATCTCGGTTTCCAGTTCAATGAATTGCCTTTTCTGCAGCGCATCGAAGCCGCCGCAGCCGCCGGTTTCCGGGCAGTGGAGTTCCCGTCGCCGTATGAATTCGACGCCAGTCTGCTTGCCGACCACCTAGCCCAATACAGTTTGCCGTTGATTCAGTTCGCCGCCCCGGCTGGCGTGACCAAAGGCATCGCCGCGTTACAGGGCAGGGGCGAGGAGTTTCGTGACGGGTTGCTCCAGGCCGCCCGCTACGCAAAGGCGCTGGCGTGTGTGGATGTCCACATCATGTCGGGCGTTACCACGCAGAATGACGCTGAGCGAACCTACGCGGGCAACCTGGAATATGCGGTCAAGTACATGGAAGACCAGGGGCTGCGGCCGCTTATCGAAGTGATCAGCGCGGAGGCGATGCCGGGCTATTACATGTCCGACTTCAGCAAGGCGCAACAGGTACTGGAAACCTTTCCGAGTGTCGGTCTGATTCTTGATCTTTACCATGCCCAGCTTTTGACCGGAGACGCAGCCGATGTGCTGGCGCGGTTTTATGACAGAACCGTCCATGTGCAAATTGCCGATTGCCCGGGTCGTCACGAGCCGGGAACGGGGAGTCTCGACTTTGCAGCGTTGTTCGCGGCGCTGGAGCAGCGCGGCTACGCAGGATGGATCGGGTGTGAATACCGTCCTTCTGGATCTACTGTTGCGAGTCTTGAGTGGATCAAACAGCTAAGTGTTTAGGTTCTAGACGAAAATCTTTGAGTCGCTGATGTAGGGATAATTGCCGCCATCAAAGGCAGAAGCCCTTGATGGCCGAGCGAGAAGAACTCGTCGATATCGGACTGACGCTGGCGAGTAGGGGATTTATGCCTGATGCGGTTTTTGTAAGTCGAACTATTTTGTTCGGAGATTGTGATCCGGCAGGGGTGGTTTACACCCCGCGATTCTCATATTTTGCTGTAGAGGCCATTGGTGTAGCACTCGACAGATGGGTAGGGGGGCCGGGGCTTAGAGCGGTGATGAGTTTTAATATATTGCCGCCGGTTCGTGCGATGTCGATCGAGTTGCTGTCTCCGGTGACGTGGGATGACGAATTGACTATTAAAGTCAGCGTGGCCAGGTTGGGCGAGCACTCTTTTACTTTTTTGGTTGGGGGGGTTATAGACGAAGGCGTGCTGGCATTTACCGCGAATGTCACACACGTTTGTGTCTCACCGGAAAGTAAAGAAGTTGTACCCATTCCAGCTCCGTTGCGAGCGCTTCTTTCGTAGATGATCAGACGGACTCAACAAACGTTTGGGGGCTGTCGAGTGTCCGGTTGTGGCCAAAATCTACCGTTCCTCACCGGGAGCTATGGGGCGATTGCAGCGTTGGTGACCGGCAGCAATCGGCCAGAAGCTGCCATTCAGGATGGCTATAAAAGTGAGGTCGATTGAACAGCGTTTAAAACCCCGTTGAATTCAAATCCCGTTCGCTTGTGTTGAAAAATAATGGTGTGATTGCGGTTGGGCCAAAAGTGTTGGCCTAAGCAAACAAGCTAAGGATGGCAATGAGCAAAAGTACGGTCCGTTTTGCACCATGGGTCGGTCCACACTACGAGCGTGGCATTCACGGTCTACGCATTCTCATGGTCTGCGAATCTCACTATGGGGCCAAGGAACATGAACGCCCGACAGTCACACCCGAGGTATTGAAGGCCCTGGCTTTAGGCCAGAAACACCCTCAAGCCACAGCTAAGCTTCGGAAACATGCGCATTTCACCAAAATAATGGCTTCGATCCTGAATGCTAGGAAGCACTTTTCCAAAGTAGATAGGAGTGAGTTTTGGCATTGCATTGCCTACTACAACTTCATCCAAGAGTTTATACCCAGTATCCGCAAAGCACCGTCGAGCGCAGCTTGGGAGAAAGGTAAGCAGCCTTTTACTGAAGTCTTGGAGGTATTGGCACCAGAGCTGATTGTCTGCTTCAGCAAGCGCAACGGTGATCGAGTTACCGCGTTAGCGGGTGGTGTGCCTGTGGCGGTGGCTAATCACCCGTCATCGCAGTTTGCTTATTCCAAAGTCAATCCCATTATCGCTGAACAGATCGAGCGGGCATTAACGCGCAAGGCGCAAGTAGCAGATTTTGATAGTACCAGCGCTCTATATTTACGCTGGTGCGAGGCCACAGCTTCTGCCTTGCCCACACCAGGACAATATCTTTCGGATTCGGATAGGCTTGAGCTTATTGCGAAGCGGATGGAATGGATGTCTGCGCTCGACAGAGCTGCATTGGCGTAGGTCACGCGTTCGCTTCAACAGAAAAGGAAAGAAAAGGGGACCAACCAGAAAAGGGGACTAGTAGCTGAAGTGTGACCTGCGCGCCGCCCGTCTTAGCGACGCACGTGTGCGTTCAATCATGCATGCCTGAATAGCCGATTGCACAGTTGTATTGCTGCTCGGCGGGCAAGATGCCATCATCAACTGAACCCTGGAGCTTCATGCAATGCTCAGGATCTATACCGGCTGCATAAGGAAATATATGAGCGTCGTGACTGTTAGAACAAAGGACGAACTGGCTAAAGCTAGAAAGTCGGGCGTGGAGCAGATTGTTGTTCAGGGAGAGCTCGCCGACAAGGTCAAGCGTGGAAAGAAGATTGCTTTGGCTGGTTCTATCACCGTCGCAGCTTTGGCGGCAGCGCTTGCTGCCACGCCAATGACCGGAGGCCTCTCATTTCTCGCAGCAGCCCCGGTTGCCGCGCTGACCGGGCTTGAAATCGCCGCCATTATTGCAGCTGCGTCGATTGGACTAGCACTCATAATTGCCTTGTTTAAGGACTATGAAGAGATTTCATACGAAAACGGTAAGCTTGTGCTTAAAAAGAAATCATCATGACTGTATTCATACTAGGCTCCATACTTTTTTAGAAAACAAAGGGGACTGATTTATTTTCTGAGAAATAAATCAGTCCCCTTTTCTTTTGTGTCGGAGTCGATTTCGTCTTTGACGCTGCATGAGCTGGGCGCTTGACCTTCGCCTCAAGATTTTTCATACAGACCCTAATAAGAGCTACGGCATGGTGTAGGAGTTCTGTGACTGCCTTTTGACATTATATTTAATCGCGAAGATAAAGTTTCTGTCATCGCTGCCGATAGATGAAATGCCGATGCTATAGATGTTGATAAATATGAAGTGGAGAAATTTCATGACGAATAAGTGGGCGTTCCGTTCACTCGTGTCAGTAGGGTGTATTACTATTTACGGCGCTTCGATAGTTTTTTTTGTGCTGCCTGCACTATTGTTCATGCCAAAACTGAAGGACCAGATCCTGGAACCAGCCAAGGAACTATACCGATATGTGCATGCGAATGATGACGTCGATCTGGCATATGGGCGAGCCTGCACGCAAGATCTTAGCGTTTGTATTGATTCTTTCAACTTTCAAGGGGACGTAAAAGAAGGTAGTTACAAGCCTTTCCTGCGTCAAATAATAACTTTGATGAAACTTCACCCAGAGGTTAATACCCTCTGCCTTAACTCAGGAGGCGGCAATCATGAAACGGCTGCGCAAATTGCTGGCTTTATCAAAACCAACCAGTTGAATACGTGCGTGGCTGATACATTGCTCACTGATGAAAAACCACAGGTAGGAGGTGCGCGTTTCACTGCTTCGTGCCAGTCCGCATGTGTATTTATCGTCTATGCGGGCATAAAGCGCTTGGCCGTTGGTGATCGGTTCGTTGTGGGGCTGCACTCATCGAAAAGAAAATTCGAAAGCAGCGACGATGCTGACCGCAGGGTGCTGAATCAGGCTGCCGGCTCTGCTGAGCGCGTAACCTTCATGAGTGATGAGAGTGAACGAAACGTCTTGCGCGAATATAAGGGAAAGTTATCGATTGCTGATGAGGCATTCAAAAAATTTCTGACAGCTACTGCGCTGACTCCAGCCAGCCGCATGTACTATGCGAGCGAAGCGGAACAAATGGAACATCAAATATTTACCCAGCGTTTACACTGATTAAGTTGGCTTGTAACAACAGGTCAAGTGCTGAGACAATTCTGAGCGGTTGGCCAAACGTGCATGACGTGGCTTGAGCTTGTATGGCCGCTTATCGGTACCATGGCGGAGTTGGCAAGGATGCGTAAACCAAAGCAAGAAGTGATGATTCACTCAGACCAAGGTAGTAGTTCAGCAACTCAGACTGGCAAAGTTTCCTGAAGGCTAACAATGTGTATGAGTCGGCGAGGAAACTGCCATGCCAACGCCGTTGCCGTAACGAGCAATAGAGCCAGCGACAAAGAATTTTAATACTCACATATGAAGAGTGAATAGATAGTTCAATTTGCTTTATAACCAATAGCCTCAAGGGCTTGCCGGACAATCGCGCTGACCGACTTCGATTCGACTCCTTTACGCATGTTTTTATAAGCAATTTTAGAGAATTCGTGTATTAGATCACAAGATAGGCTTATCGAAACACTTTTACATTCGACACTTTTAATGTCAGGGGTGGATAGCCGAGCAGTCAGCGCAGGGGAGGTCGTTGCTATGTCCAGACGTCTCCCCAGCCGATGCGACGGACCACTGAGATTGAGCAACTGCTTCCGCATTAGTGGAAACCAGCCTTACTTAGGCAAGGTGAGTTGGCCGGACGCTTATCCCACAGGTACAGCGCAAGCCTGAATGCTGTTCATATTCCAGTGGGAGTTGGCTTGCCGGCAATGCGGCGGGTACTGACTACAGCACCTTGGATCGGTGTCTGCTATGGGTCGTTTGCAGCCCATCTCGACAGGCAGCAAACGGCCAAAAGCAGCCGCTCGGGAGTGGCGTGTTTTGACCGGACGCTGCCGCACCCGAACGGTTGCATGGGCTGATAGAGAACATCTGCTTTACGCCTCCACTCTCAGCAAACGGCCGACACCCTGATGAACTCATTCACTGAGCATGTCGCCAGTTTGACGTCTTTTTCTCACACAACTGATCGTCAAAAGCACAGCGGCTGCAATGCCTTGTGTACCGCACATAAGCCAGATTAGGCCTATGTGAAAAAGGACCCAGGCACTCAAACCTAAAATCAGTGTTAACAATACCCCAAGTACAAGTAGTGGCAGGTGTTGCACAGAGGGGCTGTCCTCCAGCGAGTCGGAAAAAATGCTCCAGCATGCCCATTGCGAGAACAGCGACAGCAGAAGCCACAACATGATCACCCCCCAACCTGAAAAGGATTGTGAGGTGAACAGGTTGATCGTCGAGGTGATGGTGAACCAAAGAGTGAAGACGAATGTAGTGCTTGAAGGTACGGTATAGGCTGGAAGGGCAATGGCTATCTGAATCAACTTGAGTGTTTGCAAACGAGTCATTCATACGCTCCCTGCGAGTTGAATTTTACCGCGCCCTATGGACTCTTCAGTGACTATAGATCAGGAGTTCTTTGAGGGGAGTATGCTGACGGTCAGCTTTTGGCCGATTACCGTCATCCACGAGCATCGATTTTCGAGCAACCTATGAGTTGCTCTCGATCAAAAGTGGTCGCAGGGCTTTTGCTTACCTGCTATAGCGCGCATTGGCGCTTGGTATCTTCGTTAGCGATACCTCCCAACGACGCACGCGATTGGCGCATGGGTACACAGCTCGCTAAGGTCATGATTCGTTTTTGATCCTGCCCATAAACCGGGGGCGAAGACGTCACCATCACCTTCAGCGGAACCGACATGCGATATCGACGCCTCGACCTTAATCTCTTGGTTGCGCTGGACGCTTTACTGAGCGAATGCAGCGTCAGCAGGGCGGCCGAGCGTCTGTGCCTGGGGCAGTCAGCTGCCAGTTCGGCACTGGGCCGCTTGCGTGAACATTTCAACGACCCGTTACTGGTACAAGTCGGGCGCCGCCTGGAACCCACCGCGTTGGGTCTGGAGTTGCTGCCAAAAGTACGTGCTGCATTGGCACTGACACGGGAAGTCGTCGACGCGCCACTAAGTTTTGACCCGGCGAACTGCGACCGACACATCACTCTGGTGGCCTCCGATTACGTCGCCGATGTGCTGCTCCCAGCGGTAAGCCGTGTATTAGCGCGTATCGCTCCGGGTATTCGCTTGAGCCTTCGCGATATGCCTGTGCCGCGCGACGGCGATGTCGTCAGCGAAGCGCTGGATTATCGGCGCAGTGATTGCGTGATCGTGCCGCAGCGACGGTTGAATCCGGCCTATCCCCATGTGCCGCTCATGACGGACCAGCTCTGTTGTATCGTCTGCGCCCAACAGCTCCAGTTTGCCGAGCAATTGAGCCTGGCCGACTATCGCGCCGCGGCGCATGTGGTGCGCGAGTTTGCCGACGGACACAATCTGGCGATGGACGCCATGCACCTGCATGAACTCGGAATAGAGCGGCAAGTGGCCGTGACCGTTGAAAGCTTTGTGCTTATGCCGCAATTCATTGTCGGTACCGCACGCATTGCCACGGTGTTTCAACGACAGGCGCAACGCTTCGCCCAGCGTTATCCGTTGCGCGTCCACCCGGCGCCGGTGGCTTTTCCCGAGGCCGTTCAAGTTTTGCAATGGCATCCCTATCAAGAACATGACCCGGTCATGCAGTGGTTTCGCGGCCTGCTTCTGGAACAGGCCGCGTTGCTCGATCAACCCTCTGTCTGATCGCCGCTGTCGGCGACCAATCCGGCCTTGGCGATGGCCAGCAATGCGCAGCGTTCGTCGTTGTCCGAGGTATCGCCACTGATGCCGATAGCCCCGATCACCACGCCCTCGGCATTACGGATCAGCACACCACCCGCCACGGGAATCACCTCGCCGCCGGTCAAACTGTTGATCGCATCGAAAAACGCTGGCATTGCCTGCGCGCGCCGCGCCAGTTCACGCCCACCAAAACCCATGCCCAGGCAACCGCGTGCCTTGCCGATGGCGATTTGCGGGCGCAGGAAGGTGGCGTGTTCGTCGCGCAAAACCGCCAAGGGATGGCCGGCGGCATCCAGTACGGCAACGCCCAGCGGTTTGATCCCGGTTTCCCGAGCGATGCGGATGGCATCGCTGGCTATGGTCGTCGCAGTCAGTAAATCAAGTCGTTGCATGGCCTCTGTCCTCATACGGCCCACTTGCCCAGTTGGGCCACGCGGTCGCGGGTGTAAAGATCCGTCCATTTCAGTGAGTTGAAGTCGGACACCTGCTTGGGGTTGTAGGGGCTGCGATCCATGCGTACCGGTTGGCCGGCCTTGTAAACGGCCTTCAGGCGCGAACGATCCTGAAGGAGGCGGATGTCGTCCAGTGGTGAACCGTCGAGTACGAGGAAGTCTGCCTGCTTGCCCACTTGCAGGGTGCCGAGGGTTTCACCGCGCGGCATGCAGCGCGCGCCGACAGCGGTCGCGGCATATAAGGCTTCGGCCGGGGTGAATCCAAGCCGAGTGACAAATAACTCCAGTTCACGAGCGTGCCACTCGCCGTAAGGCGTCACCGCGAACCCGCTATCACTGCCGCAGGCGAACGGTACGCCGGCCGCTTTGGCGCGTTTGAGTACCGCCGAACCGACCTCCAATGTGCGAGCACAATAACCGGCATAACCGGTGCTGATAGCCGGATCATGGGGCTGGCAGAAGTCCACGGTGTTCTGCGGGAACGTCATGGTCGGGGCTAGGATGCTGCCGGCCTCGAGCAAAGCTTCGATGCACGCGTCGTCCATGTAAAAGGCATGGAAAACCAGATCAACGCCTGCACGCGCCGCGTACATCACGGCTTCGCGACCGTAGGCATGCGTGGCGACTTTGCAGCCCAGACGATGCGCTTCCTCGACCATTTCGAAGGTTTCGTCGGCAGTGAAGGCCGCAATGATTTCGCCGTTGGGGCGGCGGTGCGTGCCGTCCATGGCAATCTTGATCAGATCAACGCCATCCTTGGCCTGCTTGCGGATCTCCGCGAGGGCGTCGCTACGGCTGGTGACCAACTGCGCGGTGAAGTATTCCGGGGCGCCCACCCGACTCGGGAACCAGTCATTCAGACTCTGGCGATTGGTGATGACGCGGCTGCTGGCCGCGATCCTCGGACCTTCAAATAAACCAGCGGTCACCGCATTGCGCACGGCGATACTGAGCTGGCCGCTGTCGCCGGGGCAGACCATGCTGGTGACGCCGGCGGCCAGTACGTGTTGCGCGAAGAACATCCCGCGCAACGCGCGAAATTCGTCGCTGGTCCACAGATCAATGTCCTCTTCGCTCTGCGCGTTGCCGAAGGCCAGATGCGTGTGCACGTCCACCAGCCCCGGCATGACGAAATTATCCCCCGCATCCACCAGTGTATCGCCTGGCTGGGGAGCGGGTGCCAACGCAGTAGCGCCGACGTAACTGAGCAGGCCGCTTTCGACGATCAATGTCTGTTGTTGGCGGGTTTGCAGTCCGGTGCCGTCGAACAGGGTCTGGCATTTCAGGTGCAGGGCAGTCATGGCGTCTTCGCTATGTGATTGTTATGCAAAGAGAGGCTAGAGAGCAGGCGAGGGGACGACCAGCAGATTGCATCGATGGCTGCGCATTGATCGCGTCAATAGCTGCGCCGGGCAGAAGCCACCAACGAAAACGCCGGACAATCGTGGGATTGTCCGGCGTTTTTTTGTGCGTATCTTTCAGTAGATCAAGCGGTGCGACCGCCGAGGGTTTCAGCAACCCAGTCGGCAATGTATTGCCCGGCATTGATGCTGTTGTCGAAGCTCGAATGCTGCACGCCGCCTTCACGTTCGGTGAAGATTTTCAGTTCGCATTTTGGACTGTTGACCAGTTGTTCGTAGGTGCGATGCGCCCATTTCAACGGAATCTGCGAATCCTGCTCACCATGGGTCACCAGGAACGGCACCTTGATCCGATCGAGCACGCCATCGAGGTGGACGTTTTCGGCGATGGTCATGAACTCTTCGACGTCCTTGGCGCCCCACACCCAGCAGACATGCGCCCAGTAGTGCGGCACCGGGAAGCTGCCTTCTTTTTCCAGTCGACGCTTTTGCACATCACGCCAGTCATGGTTGGCGCCCCAGACTACGCCGCAGGCGAAGCGTGGTTCGAACGCAACCGCGCGCGGGCAGTAATAACCGCCCAACGAGACGCCTTCGAGTCCAATGCGTGCAGCGTCAACATCGCTTCGGGTTTCCAGCCAGTCCACCACGCGACTGGCCCAGTGTTCACTGTCGAATCGTGCGGTCAGGCCATGCAGGCGCAGCGCTTCGCCGGTGCCGGGCTGGTCGATGATCAGCGAAGAGATGCCGCGTTTCGCCAGCCACGCAGGCAGACCCACGCGGTATTTCATTTCTTTGGTCGAGTCCAGACCGTTGACCTGCACCAGTATCGGCGCCGGACCCTCGACGCCTTCGGCGCGCACGAGCAAGCCGGAAAGATGTTTGCCCTCGTAAGGGATTTCCACCCGTTCACAGTTTTCACGCGACAGTTCGATGCCTGATCGTCGATATCATCGGCGGTGGCCATGACGCAGGTATACGCTACGGCGGCACTGTGCCGGAGGACATGATCGCGCAACGTTTGTCTCCGGACATACGCTGGGTCGTCGCCGGCGCTCCGCAATACCTGAAGCGCTTTGGTGTTCCAGAGCATCCGCAGGATTTGCTCAAGCATCGTTGTTTACGCATTCGCTTGGGCAACGGCTGTATGTACAACTGGGAGTTCGAGAAGGGCGAGGAAGCCGTTTCGATTGCGGTTCCCGGGTTGATCACCATCGACGAAACCCGTGTCGGTCTGTCTTTGGCCAGGCAGGGGGCCGGCTTGATGTATGCCCCAGAGCCGGCCATGGCGCCGCTTGTCGCGAGCGGGTATGTCACGACAGTTCTTGATGATTGGGCCAGCATTGCACCTGGTTTCCACATGTACTACTCAAGTCACCGGCAGTTACCGATGGGCCTGCGTCTGTTGATCGACCTCATCCGCGAACTGCAGCCCCTTGATGAGCCATGAGAGGCCTCATCGCGATGCCTCATATTGCGCTTCGCTGACCTGCTCCATCCATACGACATTCTTGCCATCCACGGCCTCTTGGATCGCGATATGGGTCATACCCGTGGTCGCGGTCGCCCCGTGCCAGTGTTTAACGCCGGGTGGGGTCCAGATCACATCGCCTGGCTTTATCACGGTTTTTTCACCGCCCACTTGCTGAATCCAACCCACGCCGGCGGTGACGACAAGCGCCTGGCCTTTGGGATGTGTGTGCCAAGCAGACCGAGCCCCCGGCTGGAAGGTCACCGCACCTGCAGAAACAGTAGAGGGTTCACGCGCAGCGAAAAGAGGGTCGATCCTTGCGTTGCCGACGAAATTACCTGGAGCCCCCATCAGTGAGGCTTGGTCGCCATTCCTGACAATGCTCATGGCTTGATCCTTAGGAAGATCCGCTGCGTGCGCAGAGGCGTCGGACAGGATCGTGGCAGTCAGCATCGAGGCGGTGACGAGTGTTCTCATGAGGCAAGCTCCTGCAGGATATGCAATAGAGCTGACAAACTATTCCAAGACCCACCTGAGGACTACACGGCAAAACCGACATGAAGCGATGAATATCTCTCATTAGTCCGGCTGTGTGCCTGCTCCTACTGACTCGAGTCCTCTAGCGCAGTCGCTACCTGGATTGCTGAGTATCACTCATCAGAACATCCCGGATTTGCCCCATATTCATCTTCTTCCTCCTTGATTAGCGTGGGTGGCCCCTGCGCACACACCCCGTCAAGCATGGTGTGATTGGGTTGACCAAAAGTGCGGCATTGGAATATGCAGCTGGGAATCAATGCTTGAACCACTGGCAGCGCGGCCTTTGCGATCCATGCCTGACGCCCACCCGTCCATCAAAGGAAGAGCTACATGTCAGAATCGAATCCATCCAAAGCAAGAGCGATGACGGTGATTGCGCTGGGCATCATCATTCTGCTCGCTGGGCTATGCATGTTCGCGGGTGGCAGCTACCTCATTACCTTGGGCGGCTCTTGGTACTTCGCGCTTGCGGGCCTTGGCATGACGCTCGCAGGTGTGCAATTGGTTCGCCGTCGAGCTTGGGGTGCAGTCGTTTTTGTTCTGGTTTTCCTTGCTTCGGTAGTCTGGTCTTTATGGGATGTCGGATTGGCGTTCTGGCCGCTTTTTTCCCGCCTGGTAGCGCTGGCAGTGTTAGCGCTGTTTGTATTGCTGGCAATGCCGTGGCTGCGTAATGGCGGCAAATCCTTTATCAGCAAGATCGCTTACGCAGGCGCCGCAGTGGTGGCTGTGGCCTTGAGTGCTACGTTTTATGCAGCCCTGCAACCGCAACCGATTCAGACAGCAGAAGGATCCTCACCACCTGTTGCTGGTAAGGCGGTGGGCACTGTCGAACCTGCTGCGGATTGGCGTTATTTCGGGCGCACCCCGTCAGGTACGCGTCACGCTGCGCTGGACCAGATCAACCCGCGCAACGTATCCGATTTGAAAGTGGCTTGGACGTACCGCACCGGAGAGATTCCGCAGGGCAGGGAAGGGCATGTTGTCACACCGCTTCACGTTAACGGTGTGCTTTATGGCTGTACGCAGTCGAGCCAGTTATTCGCCCTGGACGCTGATACGGGAAAAGAGATCTGGCACCACAACCCGAATGTACAGGCTAACAACGTGTATCCGCGCTGCCGTGGAGTGGGTTATCACGATGCAACGACCGAGGTTTCAACCGCTGACGTTCAGATACCCGTAACAGCCTGCTCGCGCCGGATCATTTCAACGACCGTCGACGCTCGAATTGTTGCCGTCGACGCGCAAACGGGAAAGTCCTGCGACGATTTCGGTGATCACGGCAGCGTTAGTTTGCGCGGCGGTATGGGCAGCGCTGATCAGGACCTCTATTTTCCGACAGCAGCTCCAACCGTCGTGCGCAACCTGATCGTGGTTGGCGGCCTGGTGTGGGATAACCAGAAAACGGGTGAGCCCTCGGGTGTCGTTCGTGCCTTTGACGTCCATACGGGCAAGCTCATTTGGGCGTGGGATTTGGGTAATCCAGCCATCCTGCGTGAACCACCAGAAGGCCAGAGCTACACAGCGGGAACGCCCAATGTCTGGTCGACTCCGGCTTTCGACGATGAACTGGGTTTGATCTACCTTCCAACCGGTAACGCCACGCCCGACTTTTGGGGCGGCCACAGGACTGCGGCGGATGATCGTTACTCTTCATCAATCGTAGCGCTGGATATCGCCACTGGCCGTGAGCGTTGGCACTTCCAGACAGTGCATCATGACCTTTGGGATTACGATGTGCCGTCGCAGCCAGCGCTGTATGACGTGCCGGACGGTCAGGGGGGAACGCTACCGGCGTTGATTCAAACTACCAAGCGCGGCCAGATCTTCATGCTGGATCGACGTAGCGGCACGCCGATCGCTCAAGTCGAAGAGCGCCAGGTTCCGCAAGGAGGCGTCGCAGATGATCGGCTGTCGCCAACACAACCGTATTCGGTGGGAATGCCGGCCATGGGTACAGAACCCCTCAGCGAAAAACGCATGTGGGGGCTGACACCTCTAGATCAACTGATCTGCAGGATCGACTTCCGCAAGGCACGCTATGAGGGTGAATTCACTCCACCCAGTGAGCGTCTGACCCTCCAGTATCCGAGCTGGTTGGGCGGTATGAATTGGGGTTCTGTTTCCGTTGCCGAGAATCTGGGTTACATGATCGTCAATGACACCAGGGTTGCCACGTGGAGCCGGATGATTCCCCGAAAAGCCTATGATGAAGCCGGCACAACAGGTGACGGCCATGAGGGCAACGCTCCTCAAGCGGGTACACCGTGGGGTATCGAGATGGGGCGTTTTCTGTCGCCCTTGGGCATTCCGTGCCAAGAACCTCCATACGGCACGATCAGTGCAATTGATCTGGCGACGCGCAAGGTCGCCTGGTCTATACCGTTGGGAACGACCGAGCAAACTGGCCCACTCGGAATCGCCACTCACCTGCCTATGCCAATCGGCATGCCCACTCGCGGCGGGCCCATTACCACGTCCAGTGGTTTGGTGTTCATCGCCGCAGCACAGGACTTTTACATCCGCGCTTTTGATGTTCGTAGCGGCAAAGAACTGTGGAAAGGGCGGTTGCCTGTCGGGGCCGAGGCAACACCGATGACGTACGTTTCGCCAAAAAGTGGCCGACAATATTTAGTCGTCAGCGCTGGCGGTAATTCAGCCACGACGCAGAAGGGTGACTACGTGGTGGCGTATGCGCCGCCGCAGTGAAGAGGGGGAAACCTGATGGGTAAACGTTTACTAGGAGTGGTGGCATTGGCTGGATTACTGGCAGGACAAGCCCTGGCCGCCGGGGAAAATGGCTTGGTGGTGCGCATCGCGCAACTCGAAATCGATCCTGCACAGGTTGCGGCCTATCAAGCCGCAGTCAAGGAAGAGATCACAGAGTCGACTCGAACAGAGTCGGGTGTCATATCAATCTATGCCGTCGCCGAAGTCGACCGCCCGAACTGGTTTCATTTCTTCGAAATCTACGCCAGCGATTCGGCATACCGAAGCCATATCGAATCCCCGCACTTCAAAAAGTACGCTGCCACAACCCAGTCGATGATTGTGTCGAAGCGCTTGATTGAAACCACGCCAATCGAGCTTAGCCCTCGGCCTGGCCCGTAACCGGCTAGTTCGAAAGAGATTTGTGCGCTGGGCAAGCTGGTTTTTCAATGGAGCAAAGTGATGAAAAATTTAAAGGTGATGGCAATTGCAATGGCGGGACTGGCGTTTTTTGCGGCGGGCAGTTGTCGCGTGATGGCTTCGGACGACCACGCGGCAGCACCACCGGCCTACTATGTTGCCGAGTTTGAGGTGACCGATCCGGAGGGGATGAAGCCTTACAGTGCTCAGGTTGAATCAACCTTCAAACCCTATGGCGGACATTTCATCGTGCGTGGCGGGAAGACCATTTCGCTTGAGGGTGAAGCGCCGAAGCGACGCCGTGTTGTCATCGAGTTTGCGAGCGTAGAGAAAGCCCAGGCTTGGTACAACTCTGCGCAGTACACCGAACTGAGGAAAGTCCGCCAGCGTTCAGCCAAGACGGATGTCTACTTGATCGAGGGAGTACCGGCGCAATAGTCACTGAGTTGCCTTGGTCCGGCAGTAATTGAAAAAAGGTGTCCACGAAGAAGCCGATCGGGGGGAGGTTTTGCGTTGAGGGTAGGGCGACTCCGTCATGATTGCCTGGCGATACCACCGGCGTAGATAATTTCAAAAGCAGTGGCGCGAGCGTGGCCCTATATTTACTAGAAAGCTTGCGGCTCACGTTTAACTACACTAAATGGTCGTTTAGTCGAGTTAACGTAAAATGGCATCATATTTGACGGAGAAGAGACCGTGATCATGCGTGAAACCAAAGCTGGAGACATTATTAAATCGTTGGATCTACAGCCTCACCTCGAAGGTGGCTATTTCCGTAGAACCTATCAGGCCGATCATCGCGACCCACTCAAAACCTCCAGCGGCCCACGGTATCTGATGACCTCGATTTACTATCTGCTGGATCAGCAATCACCGGTGGGCCAGTTTCATTTCAATCGATCCGACATCCTGCATTATTTCCACCTGGGCGACGCCATTGAGTACAGCCTGATTCATGCTGACGGCTCATTGCAGACATTGGTGATGGGCACTGACATTCTGGCAGGACAACTTTTGCAATTACACGTACCGGGTGGACTATGGAAAGCTTCGCGGTTGCTCGAAGGCGAAAACGGATTTGGGCTGATCAGCGAAGCCGTTTCTCCAGGATTTGATTTTGCCGATATGGAACTGGGTAATAGGCAGAAACTCACGCAGCAATTCCCACAGCATCGAACGCTGATTGAAAAGCTGACGCGTGATGAGGGTTGAGCGCCGTCGAATTCAAGGAAAAGCTGTGGATCGGATTCAGGGCGACTCTGTAGGTTGAAATCTACGGTGCAACCGGGCTGGTCTCGTAATATCTTGTTGCGTGTAATGTATATTATGTTAAATCAATGTCAATTGATTCATACAACGACAGTTGTCACCAGTAAAATGCGCTTACCGCATACGCATCCCCCTCTCAATGCCTTTAAAAATGACCAAGACTCTTGGCCTGAAAAGAAAAAGCCGATCATTGGCTGAGCCAGCCGACAGTTGAAACCGGTGATTGCTCGCGGTTGCAACTGGCTCACAGTGCGCAAACATTCGAACCGGATACTGGCGATACTCGTGAAGATCGGCGACTGCGCGAGGCACTGTTCGATCTGAGAGACGCCCTTTTATCGCATCTACAGAAGCAGACACACGAGGCAAACCATTCCTGATCCAAACAGAACCACTCAAGCGATAATTGGCGTCTAAATGAATCGGTCAGCCGACTCCATGTAGGTCGCCAGGTCGATTATTTGTCGAAGGGAAACTATGGTGCTACCGCTGCGCTTGCGGACGCCATTTCGTATCACGAGCTATGTTCGATCCCAATCGCAGTCTCAAGTATTCTGGCCCGGGCCAATACAAGGTCATCAGAATCAACTGTGGATCTTGCTGGGGACGAGTCACTTGAGCAATGGCAATCGTATTTGAGGTAACTGTTATCGAGCGCTATCGATGATTTGACCTCCGTCCGGGGTAAGGCTGTAACCGGTCAGGAATTGTGCATCCCTGCTGGCGAGGAACAGTACGACCGGCGCAATATCCTCCTCAGGTGATCCATAACGGTTAAGTGCGTTGGTTGGCGCGGGCGTACTGGCATCAACCCCCCAAGTGTCAGCGACCGGCATGACGTTGTTAACAGTAATGTTGTCAGCGCCCCACTCCCTTGCTGCCGAGCGAGTAAGAGCACGGACTGCCTCCTTCGCCATGTTGTACGGTGCATAACCTTGCAAGCCAATCACACCTGCCAGCGATGCAAAGTTAATGACACGCCCTTCCCCACTGGCTTTGAGATGTGGGTAGCAGGCTTGCATCGTCCGTAGATAGGCAATCGGCCCCATCTCCAAATTGCGTTGCAGCTGCTCGGTCGACAAGTCGAGAACGGAGGATGAGACCACTGAAGGGTCAAAGGCATTATTCACAAGAATATCGATGCGCCCATATTCAACCACGACCTTTTCCACGGCGACACTGATCTGACTCGGGTCGGACACATCGCAGACTACCCCGAGGGCGGTACCGCCCGCAGCCTGGATCTCAGCGACAACACCGGCCACATTCTCAGCCGTCCTTGAAACAACGGCGACCTTTGCACCTTCTTTTGCAAAGAGCTCTGCGGTAGCGCGACCAATACCACGACCGGCTCCGATGACAATGGCTACTTTTCCGTTTAGTCGGGACATTACGATCTCCAGTTATTTAGAGGTTAATGAATGAGCCGCAGCTACTTGTACGTAAGGTGACGGCACGTCACGAGCGGCATTTTGGGTGACAAAAGAAGTGATCAGCAGCGCGAGACAGATAGCCGCCGGTAAGGCTCCGCTAGGCTTGCGGACATTTAAATGCGCGAACGCTGAGAGCAGTAGGTGATAAAGCATGCCGGCGTAGGCGAGATCACTAAGCGAGACGTTAATGCGTAGAAGGATGGCAACCACGGCCAGGATCTTCACCGCAATGAGCAGCGGCATCAGGGTGGCGGGATATCCAAGGTCGGCGAGTGCTTGACGAACCCATTCCCTTTTGACCAGGTACATCGTCGCCGAAGCCAAATACAACAACGACAGAAGTGTTGTGCTGATCCAGTAAATGTAGATTTCAATCATGAGACTTTTCCTAAGCAGGCATTGATGCGTCGACTTAGGTCTACGATGTCGCCTAATATGAAAAGCTACAAGTAGGATGAAAAAGTGGTGCTTAGTATGGAAAACCAGACTATTGATGACGATCAGATCAACATGCATGAGGAAATGCGCCGTGCATTCGCGCTCCTCTCAGGCAAGTGGAAGCTGGAAATCATGTGGTTGTTGAACCAGCGAATCTATCGCTTCGGAGAACTGCGTAAAGCGATCAGCGGTATCACTCAGCACATGCTGACAGCACAGCTTCGTGAACTTGAAAACGATGGCCTGGTATCGCGAACAGTCTTCGCAGAAGTCCCCCCACGCGTCGAATATGAGATGACGGCAAAAGCCCGTGCGCTAGGGCCAACGATGGAGGCACTCGCGTTATGGTGGAGTGAGTATGGTAAAAGCGTACCGATGAAACCAAGCTCGCGGGGTCGTAAACCTAAAAGCGGTTGAGCCTGAGTGTCTCGCCCGATTGATCTTCGAATCGCTCTGAAGCAGGTATGCGCAAATCGCGACCAATACTGCGTTACCTGCCCTGGTCAATCTACCTCGTCCCTCTACACGGCAAGCACTTCCAATATTTACGTAAGGGGCCATGTGCGCCTTGCACCGGGTCTAGATCTGGAAACGGCAGTTCGTCAATCTTCACCAGTTGCGACTTGCTTGGTGCCGCGCGACAGATGTCCGCGTGCTGTGCCGCCGGGCAAGCGGAGACCACCAGAAAGTCGTCGCTGGAGCTCAAGTTGCACAGACCTGTGCCTGCGGGTAGCAACAATGCATCACCGGCCCTGGCTTGGATTACAAAGCCATCAGGGCCGCCCAGCATCAATCGAGCGTGGCCATTGGCGATGCCAAGCACCTCGTGCCCTTCAGCATGATAATGATGATAACCGTATACCCCGTTACGCCATTGCAGAGGCCAGCCATTAGTGCTGAAAGCTGCCTCAAACTGTGAAGCCAAATCGATGTGCTGACTTGCGATTGCGTTGAGGTATACGAGTACAGGTAGGTTCGGATTGTTGGGAATCCAGCCATTGTGCTCAAGCATCAGAATTTGCATAGCAACAGCTCCTGCTTGTGAGCCGAACATTGCTAGATCTCCGGAGCATGACAACGCTCGCTAGCAGTTAAAGTCATCTGCCGTACCCATTATCGAGCAGGCAGAAACACTCAGGGCTTCGAGCGCTTATTTGAAAAGAAAAAAGCTCCCGGATCGCTCCGGAAGCAAACTGCTGAATACGCAACTGAGGGTGACCAAACCGCATGAGTGCGAGTGCTCTTCTCGGCACGCAAATCATGCCTGCGGATTCAAGCAGGAGGAAACTTGTCGGCAGAGCAACAGGAGCTGATCAGGAGATTTTCATCACTCCTGAACATCCATGAAGTCCCTGGCCCAATTCAAATATGTTTCCGGCAATGTGTAGGTATAGGCCAGCTCGGTTGCGCTTAAGTTTGATGTGCTGCGAGTGAGCTGGCGTTGTTCACGAAGGCAGTCGTAGGTAGCCTTGATGGACGCGAAATATGCGCTATGACCTGCAACGATGATCCGCACTCCTAGCTTCGCTAGCCGTTCGTTATCGTTGAGTTTTGGGTTTCCGTAGGTGACCAACATTAATGGAATAGAGATGTACTCTGCGACCTGCTCAAGATGGGCAACATCTTGTATGCCAACGATACAAATTCCGTCCGCGCCAGCTTGTTCATAAGCACGCATACGGTGAGCGACCTCCTGCACCGATAAAGCTGATGCGTTAGTTCGAGCAATAATCGAAAGCTCCGGATCGACGCGTGCTTCTAGTGCTGCCCGAATTTTCCCTACCCCCTCATTAGTGCTAATGAGGTCTGTTGATCTACAGCCAAATTGAGCCGGAAGAAGAGTGTCCTCAATCGTGAGCGCGGCCACCCCTGCACGCTCCAACTCCTGAACAGTTCGCATGACGTTGAGTGCATTCCCATAACCGTGATCAGCATCAGCGATGACAGGCAACTGCGCCACACGGCCTATCCTGGCCGCCTGCTCGACAAATTCAGTCAAGGTAATCAGTGCGAAGTCTGGCGCGGCTAAAACCTGCAGTGATGCAACTGACCCACCCAGAATGCCCACTTCAAATCCGAGGTCGGCGGCAATGCGTGCTGACATCGGATCAAAGACAGAAGCCGTCTGAAAACAGTTACCGGACGCCAGCAGCACGCGAAATGAACGGCGTAATGCTTGATGGGAAACTCTGGGCACGATCGCTCCTCACTATGGCCTTCATCGTGGGAACGATCAGTGCCAATTCAAAAGTGCGACGAGACTATCACGCAGAAAATTGAGGGTGATGACGTTTCAGAATGGTTCGATGCGCAGATGTCATTACCATTGCTTGAGGGTACGATTTCACGTGATTCGAACCTTGGAGCTTCGATCAACTGGCTGCTTTTCCATGAAGATCGCGGGAGGCGCCTTCGAGTGTTTTCCATAAGCTGCGCATCGTAGGATTCTCATTAGTTATGGAGCAGTAGGAACGTATCTCCAGTCGTGTACTCCATTCATCACCACCCGCTTTCACCAACTGACCTCGCTGAAGCTCGTCAATTACAGCGCTCTGTGGCAACCATGCAACGCCGTATCCCTCTATCGCCATTCGCATCAAAAGCATCGCCATGTCTGCTTCATAGCAGCGCTCCAACACGCTCACAGATGGCCCATTTTTGATGACGATGTCTGCAACGCGTCCTAAGAAAGTGGTGGCCGTGTAGGCCAGGTGTGGAACAGGTTTGGTTGACGTGCCAGGCAAGCGATACAGCGGATGCCCTTTCTTGTCTGGTGCGCACAATGGAATGAAGGCGTCATGTCCCAACGTCAGGCTGCCGAACTTTGCTGGATCTAGAAGTATGGGCGCCAAAGGGTGGTGATAGACGATCATCAGATCGCACCCCCCTTCCTCCAACGCGATGACCGCGTCATGAATGTTCGCGGCGACGACTCGCGCATTAAACTGTTCATTGTGCTGCTGAAACTGAGTTAGCCACTTCGGTAAAAATGTCATCGACAAGCTGTGCCCGGCGGTCACCTGAATGGAGCGCCCTGGCATCCGCTCTACCTCCCGCAGACTCGAACGCAACCTCATTAGTCCCGCCAATGCTTCGCGGCTTTCCTCACAAAATGTGCGACCAGCTGGAGTCAGTTGGACAGGATAGGTACCACGATCCACCAACTCTGCGCCCACCCACTCTTCAAGCGACTTTATGCGCCTCGACAACGCCGACTGGGTCACACAGCGAACCTCGGCAGCCCGAGAGAAATTCTTCCACTCCGCGACCGCTAAAAGATCATCCAGCCATTTGATTTGCATAACCACACCTCATGTCCCGAGTGAGCAGTTTACGGCCCCGGAGTCAGCGCAAAGCAGCGATTTCGAAAACTATTCCAAAAACGCATGAGCCTATCGGGATTACTCATCATGCCCCTGCAAACCCGACCATAGAATCGAAATCGTAGAAGCGAGGCCGAAGAGCTTCGACCGAATGAGACTTGTCTCCTGCCAAGTAAAAAAAGCAAAAAAACCACTTGAGGATAGCTCCGTGAAGAAAAATAAACTTCCGCGTCGGATCGCAATTGGCATCGCCTTAGGCGTGCTTGTCGGTTGGGCGTGCCATCACTTCGCAGGGAGCGAACAAAACGCCAAAGAGATAGCGTCTTACTTCTCGATGGTCACTGACATCTTTTTACGCATGATCAAGATGATCATCGCTCCTCTGGTATTCGCCACCTTGGTCGGCGGAATTGCCAGCATGGGAAACTCTCGCTCCGTTGGCCGCATTGGCCTAAGAGCCATGGTCTGGTTCGTCACCGCTTCGGTGATCTCGCTGGCAATCGGCATGGGCCTGGTGAACCTGTTTCAGCCTGGCGCAGGACTGAACATGGGGGTCGTCCAGCACGCGGCGAGTCCCGTTGTAAACACCGGGGATTTCAGCCTCAAGGTTTTCATCAGCCACGTGTTTCCACGCAGCATCGCTGAAGCAATGGCCAACAACGAAATCCTGCAAATCGTGGTCTTCTCGTTGTTCTTCGGTTTTGCCTTGGCGGGTGTGAAGCGAGCAGGTTACACAACGATAGTCGATGGCATCGAAGAACTGGCCAAGGTGATGTTCAAGGTCACGGACTTTGTCATGGCCTTCGCGCCCATCGGTGTATTTGCAGCCATCGCATCAGCTATCACCACTCAAGGCCTCGGATTGATTGTTGATTACGGCAAGCTAATTGCCGAGTTCTACCTGGGCATTGTGATTCTGTGGTGTGTGTTGTTCGGTGCTGGCTACCTGTTCTTGGGCCGCTCGGTATTTACATTGGGTAAGCTGATTCGCGAACCTGTTCTGTTAGCGTTTTCTACTGCCAGTAGCGAGTCTGCATATCCCAAAACCATGGAGGCACTAGAGAAATTTGGTGCGCCAAAACGCGTTTCCAGCTTCGTTCTACCGCTGGGCTACTCATTCAACCTTGATGGTTCAATGATGTATCAAGCATTCGCCATCATGTTCATTGCCCAAGCCTACAACGTCGACCTGAGCTTCACACAGCAACTGCTAATCCTTCTGACGCTGATGATCACCAGCAAGGGGATGGCAGGTGTAGCGCGAGCATCGGTGGTTGTGGTGGCGGCGACGTTACCCATGTTCAACCTTCCCGAAGCAGGCATTTTGCTGATCCTCGGCATTGATCAATTCCTCGACATGGCCAGAACTGCCACCAACGTGGTTGGCAATAGCATTGCAACTGCAGTGGTTGCCAAATCAGAGGCACATGAAGAGGCTGAAGACGAGCCCGAAAACGCATCTGCAATCCCTACCCAAACTGTAGCCAGCGCTTGAGAGCATAGAGATGAAAGGTAAATCGAAGCCGTCCAGCAAGTCATCGTTTGCTCGCAAATTAGGTATCGTCGGCGGACTTGGATCACTGGCCGGCGGCGATCTTTTCTACAAGTTGGTGAAGTCCAGAGCGGTTTTGGAAGATCAAGGCCGCTACCACTTCCTGTTTGAGCAACACCCCTTCAAGGACGTCCTTATGCCCCTTGATCAGGGCGCCAACATGAGCTCCAGAAAGTTCTACGTGTTCCAGGTTTGCCAGACATTCGAGGCCAGCGAAGTAAACGCAGTATTACTGCCTTGTTTCGCCAGTCACACGTTTCGTGAGGAGATCCAGGAAGAGATAGGAATACCTGTCTTGGACATGATGACGGCATTGCGCAAGCACATCGATCATGTCGCGGAGCCTGGTACCACGTTGGGCATCGTCGCTTCGGACTATGTCAGGCACTCCGGGTTGTTCGAGCGCTATTTTGGCACCGACTTCAAGCTGGTCTATCCCCGTGACACCGAGCAGTCTGGGTTAATGGACGCCATGTATGGTGTCAACGGCATCAAAGATGGACACCTTGATGGTGTGCCAGTGGAGTGCGTGTATCAGGCATGCCTCTCACTTCAGGATCAGGGTGCCACGATAATTCTGCCCGGCATGACTGAGCTCTCATTGGTCTGCGGTGATCTTCAAAGACGTGGCCTGACTGTCCTGGATATCAACGAGATTTATGCGACTTTTGCCACCTTGGAAAAAGGCCAGTCAACCCGCCCGCCATTTAAACTTGGGATAGTAGGCGGAGTTGGGCCGGCGGCAACGGTCGACTTCATGGGTAAGGTCGTGGCACACACACCCGCAGGCCGCGACCAGGAGCACATCAAAATGGTGGTAGAACAAAACCCCCAGATCCCTGATCGCACGGCCAACCTGCTGAATGACGAAACTGATCCAACGATGGCGATGTACGCAACATGCAAGCGGCTGGAAAGCGCTGGCGCCAATGCCATAGCCATTCCTTGTAATACCGCTCATGCATTTGTTGAGCGCATCCAGGCACATCTTCGTGTGCCTATCGTGAATATGTTGACTGAGACAGTAGAGGCAATCGTGCACAGATATGGCGCAGGCAAAACCGTTGGCCTGCTTGCTACTTCCGGCACGATAAAAAGTCAGGTGTATCACGAAGCAGCGCGACGGGCTGGACTTCAAATCATCATCCCTGGCGCGAACTACCAAACGCTGGTGATGGATTCGATCTACGGAGATCACGGAATCAAGGCGGGGTTTACGGAGGGCATTTGTAGGGATCAGTTACTCACCGCCGCAGAGCATCTATGTGAACTGGGTGCAGATGTACTCATCCTGGGGTGCACAGAGCTTCCATTGGTGCTCCAGCATAGCGAATCCTACATGATCAGAAATCATGAGGTTGCATTGGTCGACCCGACAACCATTTTGGCATTGAAGTGCATCGAGCTAGCCCAAGAAAATACAGCAAAGCCAAGTCAGCCAAATGGCCTTTAGAGCTGGAAAACCTGCTCTCAATTCCAATTCCTCATCTAGCAAAAAGGCCCTTTTCGGGCCTTACCGAAAGGTGACCTTGTACCGCCGAGAGCACCGAAGTGGCAGGCCGTGTCCACTGAACTTCAAGGTCTACGCGATACCCTGAGCGCCAAGACTGGCATCCACTTCGACGTTCAACCCAAGCACCTCATAGTCCCGAGAAACCACCAGCATCGTCGCCTCCTCAACCGTTCCTTCATTACGGCACAACATCCAACCGTGATCCTTGACCGCTTGCTCGAACATTTCCGTACACGCCACATGCTCTGCGTGCTTCTGGATCACAGTGCCGCCCAGTCCTCGTGGTCGGTTGGCAACTCTGGCCCATGAAATATCCGGATCGGTGACGACGCCGACATGCAGATCTGGCACCTGCACGTCTCGCTCCATATTCAATTGAAGAATCTCGGCAAACGGGATGGTTTGGCGAAACGCGGCATCCGAGGGATACCAGCGATCGATCAAGATGATGCTGTCCAGCGGCTGCTTCGTCAGAACGTTCTGGGAGATCCAGCGACGGCTATCCGCAAGGCGCTGACACACAGCTCACTCCAGATCCCGGCAAGGATTTCTCGCCAGAGTGTTGACCAAGGCCATGGTTTCACCCCTGAACGGATCGCTTTTTCTCTCGCAAAGCCGGATGACTTTCTGGTTGCCCGCCCTCAGTACTTGCGTAACGGCTTCCAACAGAGTGGTTTTGCCGGTGCCTTTGGGCCCATCCAGAGAAACGAACAGCGGACGATTCATTGTTCACGCAACAATCAAGACATTGATGCCCACTCTAACCTCATTTCCGGTATTCCATCAGCGCATCCCTGCCCCTTGCTGATACTCCCGCGGCGTACAACCCAACTCCCGGCGAAACACCGTGTGCAGATACTGCGCAGATTTAAACCCGCAACTGCGCGCAACGTCGGCAATCACCGAGTCAGTATTTTTCAATCCGCTGGTGGCCGCTGCCAGTTTGAAACGCAGGATCTCGTCATGCACGCTGCAGCCTCGCTCGGCGCGGAAATGCGCTTCGAGTGATGAACGCGACACACCGACATACGCCGCCACCTGCGCCGTTTTGATGCCCTGGCAAGCGTATTGACGGATGAACAGCAGCGCTTGCATGACGTAGGGATTGCCCAAAGGCTGGTGCAAGCTCGACACCTGCACGTTGACCGCATCGGGAGGAATCAGGATTTGTGTACCGGTGGACGGCATGCCATGGAGCATCTGATGGAGCAATTGCGCGGCGGTACGGCCCATGGTTTCCGTGCCCTGTATCACCGAACTCAGAGGCACTCGAGTCAAACTGCGCGTCAGCGGGTCGTTGTCGATGCCAATCAATGCCACCTGCTCCGGCACGGCAATCCCGGCGGTCAGGCAGGCTTGCAGCAACTGGCGCGCACGGGCGTCGCTGACGGCGATGATGCCGATGGGTTTGGGCAGGCTCTGCAGCCAGGCGATCAGTTGTTCGACGGCGCTGTCCCACAGCGGTGCGCTGGTGCCCATGCCGCGATAGATTTCGCCGTGCAAGCCGTCGCGTTTCATCAGTTTGCGAAAGGCTTTTTCCCGCTCCTGCGCCCAACGATTGGCTTGCGCTTCCGGCAGGCTGAAACAGGCAAAGCGCTGCAGTCCCGCCTCGATCAAGTGCGTGTACGCCAGCGTCATCAGCGCGTTGTTATCGGTGGCGACGTAGGGAATCGCTTTCGGATAGGCGCGTTTATCCTCGTACGAGCCCCCTACCGCCACCACCGGCATCTGGATATCGGCCAGTGCCTCGCCAATCAGCGGATCGTCGAAATCGGCAATGATCCCGTCGCCCTGCCAGCGCTCGATGCCTTTCAAACGACAGAGAAAATCCTCCTCGAGAAACAGGTCCCAGGAGGCGCGGGTGCTGCTCAGGTAGTTGCCGATGCCGCTGATGATGCCACGGTCGTAGATCTTGCTGCCGTTGAACAACAGGGCGATGCGGTGAACAGGCGGTACGGTTTTCATTGTTTTTATGCTTGTTCTGGGCCCCCTTGTCACAGAGGCGATTGGCACAGACTAGGCGCCTGGCCGAAGAAGCTCAATACGCAAAATCGCACCCCGTGTTGATGTTTTTCATAATCAGCGGGTACAGGGCCGTTGCTAGTATCGAGACACCGCCAAGAACAACAAGGACAAGGTCCATGCAGTATTTCCCCGATGTCGATGCGATTCGCTACGAAGGCCCAGACAGCGATTCTCCCCTCTCCTTTCGTCACTACGACGCCGACAAACTCATCCTCGGCAAACCCATGCGCGAACACCTGCGCATGGCCGCCTGTTACTGGCACACGTTCGTCTGGCCGGGTTCCGATGTGTTCGGCGCGGGGACGTTCAAGCGCCCATGGCAACATGCCGGCGACCCGATGGAACTGGCGATCGGCAAAGCAGCCGCCGCCTTCGAGTTTTTCTCCAAACTGGGTATCGACTATTACTGCTTCCATGACACCGATGTCGCTCCGGAAGGCAGCTCTCTGAAGGAGTACCGCAACCACTTCGCGCAGATGGTTGACCACCTCGAGCAACACCAGGAAGCCAGCGGTATCAAGCTGCTGTGGGGCACCGCCAATTGCTTCAGCAACCCGCGTTTCGCTGCCGGCGCCGCGAGCAACCCCGATCCCGAAGTGTTCGCCTGCGCCGCTGCCCAGGTGTTCAGCGCCATGAACGCGACCCATCGCCTGAAAGGCGCCAACTACGTGTTGTGGGGTGGTCGAGAAGGCTATGAAACCCTGCTCAACACGGACTTGAAGCGTGAACGCGAACAACTCGGGCGCTTTATGCGCATGGTGGTCGAGCACAAACATAAGATCGGCTTCACCGGTGATCTGCTGATCGAACCCAAGCCGCAGGAGCCGACCAAGCATCAATACGATTACGACAGCGCCACCGTGTTCGGCTTTCTCCAGCAGTTCGGGCTGGAGCACGAAATCAAGGTCAACATCGAGGCCAACCACGCGACACTGGCCGGTCATAGCTTTCATCACGAGATTGCGACGGCGGTCTCGCTGGGGATTTTCGGCAGCATCGACGCCAACCGTGGCGATCCGCAAAACGGCTGGGACACCGATCAATTCCCTAACAGCGTCGAAGAAATGACCTTGGCCACCTATGAAATCCTCAAGGCTGGCGGCTTCAAGAATGGCGGTTTCAACTTCGACTCCAAGGTTCGCCGGCAAAGCCTTGATCAGATTGATCTGTTCCATGGCCACGTCGGTGCTATGGACGTTCTCGCCCTGTCCCTGGAGCGCGCAGCGGCCATGGTGCAGAACGACGAACTGCAACGGCTCAAGGATCAACGCTACGCCGGTTGGCAGCAGCCGTTCGGGCAGGCGGTGATAGCCGGTGACTTCAACCTTGAGTCGTTGGCCGAGCACGCGTTCACCAACGAGTTGAACCCGCAAGCCGTCAGCGGCCGTCAGGAAAGGCTCGAGAACATCGTCAATCGGTTTATCTATAGCTGATCACACAGAGAGTCTGCGGGCGCATCGACGCGGTGACATTTCTACGACAAATCTGTGCCTGCGGCGCCGGCGGATTCTCTACAGTTTTACCAGCCCGATACTCATCGTCAGGCCGTGTCTTTCCAACAAAAATAAAAGGACGCCCCACTATGAAGAACGTAAAACGCACGCTATTGGCCTCTGCCCTGGCGCTGCTGTCACTGCCGGTGATGGCTGACGCAGCCCACCCGAAAATCGGTTTCTCCATTGATGACCTGCGCCTGGAACGCTGGTCGCGTGACCGTGATTACTTCGTCGCGGCAGCGGAAAAAATGGATGCCAAGGTCTTCGTGCAGTCGGCCGATGCCAACGAACAGAAGCAGATTTCCCAGATCGAAAACCTCATCTCCCGGGGCGTCGATGTCATCGTCATCGTCCCGTTCAACGCCACGGTGCTGACCAACGCGGTGGCCGAAGCGAAGAAAGCCGGGATCAAAGTCGTCTCCTACGATCGGCTGATCCTCAACGCCGATGTCGACGCCTACATTTCCTTCGATAACGAAAAAGTCGGCGAAATGCAGGCCAGCGGTGTGCTGAAAGCGGCGCCCAAGGGTAATTACTTTTTGCTCGGTGGTGCGCCCACCGACAACAACGCCAAAATCCTCCGCGAAGGCCAGATGAAAGTGCTGCAACCGGCCATCGACAAGGGCGATATCAAGATCGTCGGCCAACAGTGGGTGAAGGAATGGAACCCGACCGAAGCGCTGAGCATTGTTGAAAACGCCCTGACCCGTAACGACAACAAAATCGACGGCATCGTCGCCTCCAACGACGCCACGGCAGGCGGAGCGATTCAGGCACTGGCGGCACAGCAACTGGCCGGAAAAGTGCCGATTTCCGGGCAGGACGCTGACCTTGCCGCGGTCAAACGAGTGATCGCCGGCACGCAAACCATGACCGTGTACAAACCGCTGAAACTCATCGCCACCGAAGCGGCCAAGCTCTCGGTGCAACTGGCGCGCAACGAAAAACCCGCCTTCAGTTCGCAGTACGACAACGGCAGAAAAAAGGTCGACACCATCCTGCTCACGCCAACGCCGTTGACCAAGGACAACATCGACCTGCTCGAACAGGACGGCTTCTACACCAAGGCGCAAATTGCCGGGAAGTGACCCCATCACAAATCTCCGGTGATACGAAAACCCTTGTGGGAGCGAGCCTGCTCGCGAAGACGGCAGCACATTCGGTATCGATGCCAGCTGAACCACCGCTTTCGCGAGCAAGTTCGCTCCCACAGGTTTCGTGGTGTGTGAGTCTTTGATATACGAGCCCTGTCCATGTCCGACTATCTGCTGCAAATGAACGGCATCGTCAAAACCTTCGGCGGTGTCAAAGCGCTCAACGGCATCGACATCAAGGTCAGGCCCGGCGAGTGCGTTGGCCTGTGCGGCGAGAATGGCGCCGGCAAATCCACGCTGATGAAGATCCTCTCGGCGGTCTACCCGCACGGCACCTGGGACGGCGAAATCTTCTGGGACGGTCAGCCGCTCAGGGCGCAATCGATCAGTGAAACGGAGGCTGCCGGCATCGTCATCATTCACCAGGAACTGACGCTGGTGCCTGACCTGTCGGTGGCCGAAAACATTTTCATGGGCCATGAATTGACGCTGCCCGGCGGACGGATGAATTACCCGGCGATGATCCACCGCGCCGAAGCCCTGATGCGCGAACTCAAAGTCCCCGATATGAACGTATCGCTGCCGGTTTCGCAGTACGGCGGCGGCTATCAGCAACTGGTGGAAATCGCCAAAGCCCTGAACAAGAAAGCCCGGCTGCTGATCCTCGACGAGCCCTCCTCGGCCTTGAGCCGTTCGGAAATCGAGGTATTGCTGGACATCATCCGGGACCTCAAAGCCAAAGGCGTGGCCTGCGTCTACATCTCGCACAAGCTCGATGAAGTGGCCGCCGTGTGCGACACCATTTCGGTGATCCGCGACGGCAAACACATCGCTACCACCGCCATGGTCGACATGGACATTGCGCAGATCATCACCCAGATGGTCGGGCGGGAAATGAGCAACCTCTACCCCTCCGAGCCGCACGACATTGGCGAGGTGATTTTCGAGGCCCGGCACATCACCTGCTACGACGTCGACAACCCCCAGCGCAAACGGGTCGACGATATTTCCTTCGTGCTCAAACGCGGCGAAATCCTCGGCATCGCCGGGCTGGTCGGTGCCGGCCGCACCGAATTGGTAACCGCGCTGTTCGGCGCCTACCCCGGTCGCCACGTGGGCGAAGTCTGGCTGGACGGGCACGCAATCGACACACGCACGCCGCTCAAGTCCATCCGTGCCGGCCTGTGCCTGGTGCCCGAGGACCGCAAACGCCAAGGCATCATTCCTGACCTGGGCGTCGGCCAGAACATCACCCTCGCCGTGCTGGACAACTATTCGAAACTGACCCGCATCGACGCCGAAGCCGAACTGGGCAGCATCGATAAGGAAATCTCGCGCCTGCACCTCAAAACCGCCAGCCCGTTCCTGCCGATCACCAGCCTTTCGGGCGGCAATCAACAAAAAGCCGTGCTGGCGAAGATGCTGCTGGCCAAACCCCGGGTGCTGATTCTCGATGAGCCGACCCGAGGCGTCGATGTCGGCGCCAAATACGAAATCTACAAGTTGATGGGCGCGCTGGCCGCCGCCGGCGTGTCGATCATCATGGTCTCGTCGGAACTGGCCGAAGTGCTCGGCGTTTCCGACCGCGTGCTGGTGATCGGCGAAGGCCAGTTGCGTGGTGACTTCATCAACCATGATCTGACACAAGAGCAGGTGCTCGCCGCCGCACTCAGCCAGCCTGGCAGCCATAACAATAATGATCGGAAAACCGCGTAAATGAATCAGGTCAAACAACTGTTCACCCGCTACAAAATGCTCGCGCTGGTGTTTGCCGTGGTGCTGATCTGGCTGTTCTTCAGCTGGCAGACCGAAGGCGGATTCCTCACTCCGCGCAACCTTTCCAATCTGCTGCGGCAGATGTCGATTACCGGCATTCTTGCCTGCGGCATGGTGCTGGTGATCATCAGCGGCGAGATCGATTTATCGGTCGGCTCATTGCTCGGCCTGCTCGGTGGCCTCGCGGCGATTCTCGATGTGGTCTACCACATTCCGCTGCTGGCGAACCTGAGTCTGGTCGCCTTGTGCGGCCTGATCATCGGCCTCGCCAACGGCTACATGACGGCTTACCTGCGCATCCCCTCGTTCATCGTCGGCCTGGGCGGCATGCTGGCTTTTCGCGGGATTTTGCTGGGGATTACCGGCGGCACGACCATCGCACCGGTGTCGCCGGAGCTGGTTTACATTGGCCAGGGTTACCTGCCCCACGCGATCGGCACTGGTCTCGGCGTTCTGCTGTTTGCGCTGACCGTGTTCCTCACCTGGAAACAACGGCGCAATCGTGCTCTTCATGGCCTCGCGGCGCATTCGTTGGTGCGTGATGTCATCCGCGTGTTGGTGATCGGCGCCGTGCTCGCCGCTTTCGTGCAGACGCTGAACAGCTACGACGGCATTCCCGTGCCGGTGTTGTTGCTGCTGATTCTGCTGGGCGTGTTCAGCTACGTGACCAGTCAGACCGTGTTCGGCCGGCGCGTGTATGCCGTGGGCAGCAATATGGAAGCGACACGCCTGTCCGGGATCAATGTGCAGGCGGTGAAACTGTGGATTTTCGGGATCATGGGCGTGATGTGCGCCCTCGCCGGCGTGGTCAATACCGCGCGCCTGGCCGCCGGTTCGCCTTCGGCCGGCAGCATGGGCGAACTCGACGCCATCGCCGCCTGCTTTATCGGCGGCACCTCCATGCGCGGTGGCTCCGGCACGGTGTACGGCGCCCTCCTCGGCGCGCTGGTCATCACCAGTCTGGACAACGGCATGTCGATGCTCGATGTCGACAGCTACTGGCAGATGATCGTCAAGGGCAGCATTCTGGTGTTGGCGGTTTGGGTGGATGTGAGTACGCGGACCGGGCGCCGTTGAGCCGTAGGGGTCACGCTGCGGGTGCCGGCGACGGGCTGAGAATTTCCATGAGGAAATCGATAAACACATTGATCCGGCTGGAGCCACGGTGATTGGGTAAATACAACGCGTTGATGCAGGTGCTGGCACTGCCGGGATTGACCTCGTAATGCTCAAGTAAGCGGGTCAACCGGCCGGCTGCCACGTCGTCGCGCACCAGCCAGTCAGCCAGCAGCGTCACCCCGCCGCCACCGATGGCGGCTTCGCGCAGAATGTCGGCGTTGTTGCTTTGCAGGCGCCCGTGGACGTTGAGCTGAATGGGCGCGTCTTCATTCTGAAAGGTCCAGTGCTGGTGGGTGCCGCCGTAATCGAAACGCAGGCACTGATGCTCCAGCAAATCCCGTGGATGACCAAGCGCCGCGCTACGCGCCAGATACGCCGGACTGGCCACCACCCAGCGTTCAAACTGCCCCACGCGTTTGCTGACGATATCGTCACTGACCACCGACGATCCCAGCCGCACGGAAACATCGACCTGCTCGCTGAGCAGGTCGCTGACCTGATCGCTCAGCGACAGACTGATCTCCAGCCCCGGATGCCGTTCAAGCAAACGGCTCAGGTGCGGCGCGATCAGGCGTCGGCCGAACTCCACCGGCACGCTGATGCGCAGACGGCCTTGCGCTTCGGCGCCACGATCGGCGACGACAGCATCGGCTTCGTCGATCGCGTCGAGAATCGCCACGGCTTTTTCGAAATAAGTCTGGCCGGCAACGGTCACGCTGGTGTTGCGCGTGGTGCGATTGAGCAGGCTCGCGCCCAACTCGTGTTCCAGCCCGGCCACTTGCCGTGTCACTGACGACGTGGATATCCCGAGTTTGCGCGCTGCCGAGGAATAGCCTCCGCAGCGCACGGTTTCCACAAACATCTTCAGTGCCAGCAACTTGTCCATAAGCGGGGTCCGGTCGAAAGGGAACGCGGATGATTGTGCATCACTGTTCGCCCTTCGTCTTGTGCCGCCGTGCTCGCCCGCACCTGCTGGATGTTCAGACATCGGCCTTGCGACTCAGGAACAGGCCGAGCGCCAGCGCTGGCAGCAGCGCCACCGCGACGGCGGACAGGTTCCAGCCGAAATGCTCGTACAGCGGACTGGCGACCAGCGACCCCAGCGCGCCGCCGACGAAAATACTGGTCATGTACACGGCGTTCAGGCGCGCACGGCTGTGGGGATCGAGGGCGTACACCTCACGCTGGCCGAGCACCATGTTCAATTGCACGGCGAAATCCAGCAGCACCGCGCACACCACCAGCCAGACATAGCCGCTGCCCGGAAGCGCGGCGATCAACAGCGAAACCGGCGCCAGCAACAAGGCGACCAGTGTGCCGCGACGACCATGCCCGGCATCGGCCAGACGCCCGGCAATAGGCGCCGCAATCGCACCCACCGCACCGACCAGCGCGAAGATCGCCACATGGGCCTGAGTGAAGCCGTGGTGACGCATCAGTTCAATCGGCGCGAGGGTCCAGAACAGACTGAAACTGGCAAACAGCAAACCCTGATACAGCGAGCGCTGACGCAACAGCGGATAGCGTCGGGCCAAGGCAAACACCGAACCAATCAGCGCAGCATAAGAGGCCTTATGCGTAGGCAGTCGACGCGGCAGTGCCACAGCGGTAATCAGAGCGATGACGGCCATCAGGGCTGATGCGCTGTAAAACACCCCACGCCAGCCAAACACTTCAACCAACAGGCTCGACAGGGGCCGCGACAACAGAATGCCCAGCAGCAGACCGCTCATGATATTGCCGACAACGCGGCCACGGCTGGCCTCGGGCGCCAGGTGCGCCGCCAGCGGCACCAGGATCTGCACGGCCACCGAGGTCAGGCCGATGAGCAAAGACAACACCAGGAACATCGACGGCGAATGGGTCAGCCCGGCGCACAACAGCGTGACGCTCGCCGCCAGGGTGAAGCCGACCACCAGCCGGCGGTTTTCCATCAGATCGGCCAGCGGTACCAGCAGCAACAGGCCCAGCGCGTAGCCAAACTGCGTCAGCGAAACGATCAGGCTGGCATTGGCGCTGGACAGACCGATCTGCGGTGCAATCAGCTCGACGATCGGTTGCGCGTAATAAAGATTGGCCACGACCGCGCCACAGCAGAATGCCAGGAACGCGACCATTAGGCCGGAAAGTGAAGTTGGCTGTTCGGCATTCGCCGCAACGGCCGGATTGCCCGTAAGCATGATGACACCTCATTGAGTTCAGGAAAGTGCTGCCAAGGCTACGGCCCTGGGGCGATCCACAGAATCCACGCGGCGGGCAATGCACTGATGCGTCCTGCGCAACGGCGCAGGCGTTGCTTCTCGCGCAACGCGCTGTTGCGTGCGCCGCTGATTCTCCCGCGCAGACGGTTTCTCTACGCTTTGGCCCCTGGCGCCGTCGTCCCCATCGGCGCCCTTCCCCGGCTGTTACAAGGAGCGTTGTCATGACCCGTATCCGATCCGTTCTGCCATTGCCTGCCGCGTTTTTCTCAGTCCCATGAACAGCTCATTTCTGAAGTCCAGAACGCTATGGATCAGCGTGGCCGTCGTCGCCGTGCTCGGCCTGACCGGCGCCATATGGCTGATGTGGCGCCCGGCAATTACACCGATCGAGCGCCCGACAATGTTCGATACTGCGCAGTTGCAACGCGGTGCGCGGGTGGTCGAGGCCGGCGATTGTGCGGTGTGCCATACCCGCCCCGGCGGTGAATATCTGGCCGGCGGACTGCCGCTGGTAACGCCGTTCGGCACGCTGTACAGCACCAACATCACCCCGGATGTAGAGACCGGTATCGGCCAATGGTCACTGCCGGCCTTCGAGCGGGCGATGCGTCAGGGCATTGCTCGCGATGGTCACTTGCTCTATCCGGCGTTCCCCTACGTGCACTACCGGCGCATGAGCGCAGCAGACATCGCCGACGCTTATGCCTACTTGATGAGCGGCCCCGCCGTGCACGCGCCGGCCGAGCAGAACCAGATGAATTTTCCGATGAACATTCGCCCGCTGGTGTCGTTCTGGAACCTGCTGTTCCTGCACGGTGAGCCACTGACGCCGCTGGCGGGACGTACCGAGGCATGGAATCGCGGGCGTTATCTGGTCGACGGCCCGGGGCACTGCGCCGGCTGCCATTCGCCGCTGAACCTGATCGGCGCGGAAAAATCCTCGGAGTATTTGCAGGGCGGCATCGTCGATGGCTGGCAAGCGCCCGCGCTGGTCGGCATGGGCCAGCGCGGCAACCCGTGGCGTCGTGAGCAACTGGTGGGCTATCTGCGCGCCGAGATCGTCGATGGCCACGGCACACCAGCCGGGCCGATGCGTCCGGTCAGCTTGAGTCTGGCCCGCTTGCCCGCCAGTGAAGCCGAGGCGATTGCCGAATACCTGCTCAGTCTGGAAAACCCGCGTTCGCTGACAGGGACGACGCCGAAGACGCCTGCCAGTGAAGCGGCAGACCACTCGACCGGCGCCCTGCTCTTCAGCAGCGCCTGCGCCGGTTGCCATGGCCCGGCGGCACCGATGCGCACCCTCGATGGTCGCCCGGGCCTGCAAAATACCTCGGCACTGCAAGCGGCCAGTTCGCGCAACTTCCTCAAAACCGTACTTGAAGGCTTGCCCGCCACACCCGGATCGCCCGGCCCGCTGATGCCTGCGTTCGCCGCCAGCCTCGACAACGCGAAACTCGGCGCACTGGCCGCGTATCTGCGTCAGCAAGCCAGCCCCGATCAGCCGTGGACCGACCTCTCTTCCACTATTGAAGCGTTACGTCAGGAGACGAAATGAGCCAGATCACCCTCAACGTCAACGTCAACGGAGCCGCGCAACCGCTTGAGCTGGAGCCGGACATGCCGCTGCTGTATGCGCTGCGCAATCACTTGAACCTCAACGGTGCCAAATACGGCTGCGGTCTCGGGCAATGCGGTGCCTGCACGGTGATCGTCGATGATCAACCGGTGTTCGCCTGCCTGACACCCTGCGCCGGCCTCGAAGGCAAAAAAATCCGCACCGTGGAAAGCCTCGGCAGCGCGGAAAAACCTGGCCCTCTGCAAGCGGCGTTCATCGAGAAACAGGCCGCGCAATGCGGCTACTGCATTGCCGGCATGCTGATGCGCGCGCAGGCGTTGCTTGAGCACAATCGACACCCGGATGAGGCAACCATTCGCGAGCACATGGCCGGCAATCTGTGCCGCTGCGGTACGCACTTGCGGATCATCGAGGCGATCAAACAGGTGGCCGGGGACAATGGGAGCCTGACATGAGTGAGTCGAATGAATTGAACCCGAGCCGACGCGCGTTCTTGCGCGGTGGCGCGTTGCTGGTGGCATTCACCCTACTGCCGGTGGCGCGACGTGTGTTGGCGGATACCGAAGTCGATACGCTCGGCACCGTGGTTCTCGCGCCCGACCTCCCCGGAAGCCTGCGCACCAACCCGTTTCTCGACGCCTGGATCCGCATCGGCGCCGATGGCATTACCGTTTACACCGGCAAGGTCGAACTGGGTACCGGGGTGAAAACCGCGTTGCTGCAAATCGCCGCCGAGCGTTTGCAGGTGCCGGCCACCTCCATCAACTTGCTCACCGCCGACACCGCGCTAACACCCAACGAAGGCTACACCGCCGGCAGCCACAGCATTTTCGACAGCGGTACCGCGTTGTATAACGCCGCCGCGCAGGTGCGCGAAATGCTCGTCAATGCCGCCGCGCGTAGTTGGCAGGTTGATGAGGCGCTGCTGAGCACCCGCGACGGTGTGATCGAAGGCCCGGCTGGTCAGCGGATGAGTTACGCCGACGCGGTCAAACATGTCGATGTGCATCAATATGCCAAGGCTCAATCACCGGCGATGGCCGCCGCTGATTTCAAACTGATCGGCCATTCGTTGCCGCGCCTCGACATCCCGGCGAAGGTCAGCGGTGGCGCGGCATTCGTCCAGGACATGCGCCTGCCGGGTATGTTGCATGCGCGGGTGATCCGCCCGCCTCGTCCGGGCTGCACGTTGCAAGCATTCGATGCGGCGTCCATCGAAACGCTAGCTGGCGTGGTCAAGGTGATCCGCGACGGCAACTACCTGGCGGTGGTCGCCGGTGATGAGTGGCAAGCGATCAAAGCCATGCGCCGTGCCAGCGAAGTCGCGCAGTGGAGCAGCGGCGAGGCGATTCCTGATTCGGCGCAGATTCATGACCTGCTCAAACGCCTGCCCTCACGGCGCTATCCGATCAGCAACAGCGGCACGCCGAGCGGCGCGGCTGACACGCGTTTTCAGGCGCGGGTCACCAAGCAGTATTTGATGCATGGCTCGATCGGCCCGTCTTGCGCGGTGGCCTGGTTCAAGGACGGCACGCTCATGGTCTGGACCCACACCCAAGGTGTTTTCCCGCTGCGCGCCGGCATTGCCGAAATGCTCGGTCTACCAACTGAGCGGGTGCGCTGTATTCATACCGAAGGCTCAGGATGTTACGGACACAACGGCGCCGATGATGCCGCCGCCGATGCGGCATTGATCGCGCTGCGCGTGCCCGGTACGCCGGTGCGCGTGCAATGGATGCGCGAACAGGAAAATCTTTGGGAGCCATACAGCTCGGCGATGGTCACGGAAGTTGACGCTGGTCTCAGCCACGGCCGTTTGCAGGATTGGGCCTACGAACTCTGGACCACGCCGCACAACGAACGCATCGTCAACGCCGGGCGTCTGTTGCCGGCACGCTTGCTCGCGCGGCCCTTCGCCTCGGCGCCCTCCGTGCCGATCGCCCAGCCCGAAGGCGATGGTGATCGCAACGCGGTGCCGCTGTACGAGTTGAACTCAACGCGCATCAACATGACCTTCGTCACCGAAATGCCCTTTCGTACCTCGGCCATGCGTTCGCTGGGTGCGCACATCAACATCTTCGCCATCGAGGCGAGTATCGACGAGCTGGCGATCCGGGCCGGCATCGACGCGGTCGCCTTGCGTCTGGACCATCTCAGCGACCCGCGTGCTCGCGCGGTCGTAGAGCGTGTGCGTGATGAGATCGGTTGGCCGCAAAAAAGCAACGAGCCCGGCGCCGGTATCGGTTTCGCCTTTGCCCGCTACAAAAACATCATGGGTTACTGCGCCATCGCGGTGAAACTTCGCGTGCATCCGCAGACCGGCGAGATCCGCATCGATCACGTGGTGACGGCGGTGGATGTCGGCCAGATCGTCAGCCCCGACGGCCTGCGCAATCAGGTCGAGGGCGGCATCGTGCAATCCGCGAGCTGGACCCTGTACGAAAAAGTCGCCTACGACGCCGGGGGCATTCGCAGTTACGACTGGAGCGGTTATCCGATTCTGCGTTTCACACAACTGCCGAAAAAAGTCGATGTGCATTTGCTCGACCAACCGGGAGAACCCTTCCTCGGTGCCGCTGAAATCGTCCAGGGGCCGATGGCCGCAGCGCTTGGCAACGCCGTCGCCAACGCCACCGGCCGGCGCTGGCTGAACCTGCCACTCACACGCTCAAACCAGCCCGCCTGAGCCACGCCCGTGTTCATCGCTGATGAGCACGGGCGCCGTTGCGTTGCGCGCAAAACAGCGTAGCGCCGGTCACCGATTATCAGCCCCGCTGAGCGCGGTTAAGTTAGCGGCACTGGTTCGCGGCCCCGCTGCCGCGCTTGAATTCCTTTTATTGAAATCTGGAGCTACCCATGACCCGTCGTCTGTTCCAACCCCTTGCACTCGGCCCTTACACCCTCGCCCATCGCGTGGCGATGGCGCCGTTGACGCGTTCACGCGCCGGCCAACCGGGCGACGTGCCGACACCGATGAACGCCGAGTACTACCGCCAGCGGGCCAGTGCCGCGCTGATCATCACCGAAGCCACGCAAATCTCCCGGCAGGCTCAGGGTTACGCCTGGACGCCGGGCATCTACAGTCCTGAGCAAGTTGAGGCGTGGCGTGACGTCAGCGCCGCGGTGCATGAAGCCGGCGGCCTGATCTTCATGCAGCTGTGGCACGTCGGTCGGGTGTCCCACCCCAGCTTTCAACCTGATGCCGGCCTGCCCGTTGCGCCCAGCGCGCTGCCGGTGCCGGGCAAGACGTTTATCGTCGACGAAAACGGTAACGGTGTCTGGGGTGATGTGCCGGTGCCGCGCGCGCTGGAAACGGCGGAAATCGCCGGTATCGTCGAGGACTATCGCGTGGCCGCGCGCAACGCGCTGAAAGCGGGCATGGACGGTGTGGAAATCCATGCCGGCAACGGTTACCTGCTCGACCAGTTTCTTAACAGCAACAGCAATCAGCGTGACGATGCCTACGGCGGCAGCGTGGAGAATCGCGCGCGGTTTCTGCTGGAAGTGGTTGCGGCCGTGGCTGAAGAAGTCGGTGCCGAGCGGGTCGGCGTAAGACTGACGCCGATGGGGCGTTTCATGGGCATGGGTGACGACACTCCGGAGGCGACCTTCGGCCACCTCGTCGAAGCGCTCAACCAATGGAATCTGGCCTACCTGCACCTGGTCGAGCCGGCGATGGTCGGCACAGTCAAAGATGAAAATTTCGACCCGCGCTGGGACGCGATCATTGCCCAGTTGCGCAAAACGTGGAACGGCGTGCTGATTCTGGCGGGCGGCTACGATGCGCAATCTGCCGAACAGGCGCTGATTGCCGATCGTGCCGACATCATCGCGTTTGGCCGGCCGTTCCTGGCCAACCCTGACTTGCCGCGTCGGCTGCACGATGGCCTGGCGCTCAACGCGCCGGATCCGAGCAGCTTTTTCGGTGGGGATCAGCGTGGGTACATCGATTATCCATTTCATGCCTGAACAAATGCAGACCTATGGGAGGGGCGGACTCGCCCCTTTTTTATTAGGTCATACGATCTCTGTGCCTAATCAAAGGTGTGGGAAATCCACCGTAACGTCAAAAATATGCGTAGCTGTGCGCTTTCAGGTCTATTGCCCGACGTCGACGAATGCGATAAAACGGTTTAGTTGTACGACAACTAATAAAAACCAAGTCGTTCGAACGGCTAACAATCCTGAGATCTGCCATGCCTCGCCCTACCGCTACGCAAACCGTACCGTCGCCCTACCCCCGTTATCTGGCGGTGATCATTCTGTTGTGCATGGGCTGTGCGTTTGCCGGCAATCATGTGGCGGCGCGAGTCGCCTTTGATGATGGTGCGGGTGTGCTGCTGGCGATTTTGATGCGCTCCGGCGGGACCTTGCTGGTGCTCGCCATCCTGGTGCTGTGGCAAAGACAAAGCCCGCGCTTGCCGGCGGGGGCGTGGCGCTGGCAACTGTTGCTGGGGTTGCTGATCACTGCGCAGAGTCTGTGCCTTTACTCTGCTGTCGCACGGGTGCCGGTGGCGCTGGCCCTGCTGGTGGCGAACGTGTTCCCTATTCTGCTGGCATTGCTCACCTGGGCGCTGGGTGGCCCGCGACCGAGCGCACGCACCGCGATATTGATGGGTTTGATTCTACTGGGTCTGGTGTTTGTGCTGGATGTCCCCGGGCGTCTCTCGACCACGACAGACGTCAGTGCGCAATGGCTGACCGGCGTCGCGCTCGCATTCTGCGCCGCCAGCGTGTTCGCCTGCGCGCTGTGGATCACCGATCACAAGCTATCTCAGGTACGCGGCTCGGTACGCAGTCTGCTGACCATTTTCATCGTGTTCAGCAGCGTCAATCTGGCAGGACTGACGGGCGCCCTCCCAGGCGGACTGAACCTGCCCGCCACCTCGACCGGATGGCTGGCCCTCGCCACTTTGGTGGTGCTGTACGGCACAGGTTTTATCGTCCTGTTCATTTCGGTACCTCGCCTCGACATGCCGCGCAATGCGCCGGTCATGAACATCGAGCCATTGGCAACGCTGCTGATGGGCTGGATTGTGCTGGACCAGATGCTCAGTAAAGGACAGATTCTCGGCGGGGTGATTGTGGTCACGGGCATCGTTTTGCTGACTTATCGTAAATCAGTGGTCAAGGCTGAGGTTAAAGCCAGTGCGTGAGGGGTTCTCGCCATTGGTCAGGTTCACGATTAACCCAAAGCAGTATCGAGGAACATCATCACTCCGAAGCCGAGCATCAGTCCCAAGGTCGCCGGGGTCTCATGACCGTTGCGATGAGTCTCGGGAATGACCTCATGGGATACCACAAAAATCATCGCCCCGGCGGCCAGACCGAGTGCAATGGGATATCCCAATGCAAAGCTGCTGGAAATACCCAGTCCGACAATGGCGCCAATCGGTTCCATCAACCCCGAACCCACCGCAATCAGTGCTGCGCGCAGTGCGGAGATACCGGTTACGCGTAATGCCAGGGCGACTGCCAGACCTTCGGGAATGTCTTGAATGGCGATGGCAGTGGTCAGCGGCAGTCCGACCTTCATGTCGCCGTTGGCGAAGCTCACGCCAATGGCCATGCCTTCCGGCAGGTTATGCAGTGTGATTGCCAGCACGAACAACCAGACACGATTGATGCGCTGCGCGTCCGGCCCCCGGCGGCCGCTTTTCTCGTGTTCGTGAGGCACGAAACGATCAAGACCGACCATCAGCGCTACGCCCAATCCCAAACCTGCGACGACGACGCAGGCTGCGAGCAGTTGGTTATCGCAAAGCGCCTGAGCCGCTTCTATGCCCGGCAGAATCAGCGAAAACGAACTGGCGGCCAGCATCATCCCGGCGGCAAAGCCGAGCATGATGTCTTGGGTTCGGGCTGCGATGTCTCGCAACGCGATCGCTACGACAGCACCGATTGCTGTCGCAGCGAAGCCAGTCATGCCGCCGATAAAAGCGAAGTGCAGATTTTGTTTGTTGGCCCCGACAAAGGCGCCATACCCGCTTATCAGCAGGAAGATTGTCACGACGATCAGAATTGACCAGAAGACCCGCCCGCCCCATCCAGACGCTGAGAAACGAGCGAACCAGGAGCGAGTTGGTGCGCCTGATGAGGACAACGGCTCGGGCATGGAAACCTCCTGTTTTGTTGATTCGATCTTTTCAGCGGACCCGGATAACGACCGTACATGACCTCAATGGTAATCGTCTCCAGCGACTGCGCGCAGGTACGCGTCGTCTGCTTCTCTTCGCAGGTCGCGCCACTCGTCCCAACTGAGCATGCCCAAGCGGTCCATTTCATCCGACTGGCGCAGCAGTTCATCGTGATAGGCGTCTGGGCAGTCCCTTCGCAGTTCAAGGTTTTCCAGTCCACGTTGCCAGGCCGCCAACGCGAGTAATCTGGTTTCTTGTGCGAATGTCAGTTGATTCTTGAACGCGTTCATTTCGCCCACCCCGAACATTTCCCGGTTGAGCCACCGATGTCGAGTTAGGTTCAAAATGTCTGCAGAAAAGCGGATGACTGAAAGCTTTCTGCTGACGTGGCCACTAACCAGTCCAGCTCATGGATGGGGGTTACGGTATGTGGCAATCGCCCCGCCACTCAATTCAGTGGTCGGGGCGATGCGATTTGTTGCGTCAAGGCGCTATCAGGAAGCATCAATCCAGATGGTTTTGATTTCAGTGTATTGATCGTGCGCCCAGATCGACTTGTCGCGCCCGCCGAACCCCGACTCCTTGTAGCCGCCGAATGGCGTAGAGGCATCGCCTTCACCGAAGCAGTTCACCGTGACAATCCCCGCGCGAATCCCGCGTGAGAGTTTCAGGGCATGGCGCAGGTTGCCGGTGTAAGCCGATGCCGCCAGGCCGTAGGCCGTGTCGTTGGCCAGCACAATGGCTTCGTCAACGCTCTGGAACGTGGTGACGCTTAGCACCGGGCCGAAGATTTCTTCCTGGAACAGACGGCTATCGCGGCTCACGCCGTCAACGATAGTGGGTTCGACGAAGATATCCTCGCGGGTTCTGCCGCCCACCAGCACGCGCAAATTTTCGTCGCGGGCCACATCAAGGTAGGAGCGCACCTTGTCGAAATGCGCTTTGCTGATCATCGAACCCAGGCGGTTTTCCGGATCCAGTGGATCGCCCATTTTCCAGTCGCCCAGATGCACCTGCACACGCTGCAGCAGTTCATCTTTGACGTCGGCGTGGACGATCAGGCGCGAAGAGGCCGAGCAGTTTTCACCCATATTCCAGAACGCGCCGTTCACCACATGCTGGGCAACGAGGTCGATGTCTTCGACATCATTCATCACCACGGCCGGGTTCTTGCCGCCACATTCCAGCACGATGCGTTTGAGGTTCGATTCGCTGGAGTATTTGAGAAACAGCCGGCCGGTATCGGTTGAACCAGTGAAGCTGACCATGGCCACATCCGGATGACGACCCAACGGCTCACCGGCCTCCTTCCCTCCCCCGGGCACAACGTTGAAGACACCGGCGGGAATCCCCGCCTGATGCGCCAGTTCGGCGACGCGCAAGGTGCTTAAGGTGGTTTCCTTGGCCGGTTTGACCACGATCGAACAGCCCGCGGCCAGCGACGGGCCGATTTTCCAGGCGAGCATCAGCAGCGGGAAGTTCCAGGGCAACACCAGGCCGACGACGCCAATCGGTTCACGCACAACCATGGTCACCGCACCCGAGCCGACCGGCGCCGTAGCGTCGTAGATCTTGTCGATCAGCTCGGCATGCCAACGTAACGTATGAATCGTCTCTGGCACATCGATGTTCTGGCATTCACGGATCGGCTTGCCACTGTCCAGGCTTTCCAGCACCGCCAGTTCATGGGCGTTGTCTTCCAGCAATTGGGCGAAGCGCAGCAATACCGATTTGCGTGCGGACGGCGCCAGTGAATGCCAGCGTGCGTCGTCGAAGGCTTCCTTCCCAGCGGCGACGGCAGCATCGACGTCGTCGGCATTGCACGCGGCGATCTCGGTCAATACCTGTTCGGTGGCCGGGTTGGTCGTGGTGAATGTCTTGCCCGATCTGGAGGCGCAGAACTGGCCGTTGATGAACGCTTGGTTGCGAAATTCGAGTTTTGCAGCCAGTTCGAAGTATTGCTCTTTACTCAGCAGGTCTGCCATTTCAAGCCTCCTCGACGATACGCGCGACGTTTTTCTGCAGGGTTTTGATCACGCTTTCCAACGCTTGCTTCTCGGCAGGCTCCAGCGGTTGCAGTGGCGCCCGGACCCCGCCAGCGCGCAGGCCGCTGAGTTCGCTGCCGTGTTTGATTGACTGCACGAACTTGCCGCTCTCGAGGAAATCCATCAACGGCAGCATCGCCGACATGATCCGCCGACCTTTATCGAAGTTCTTTTCGAGCACGCAGGCTTCGTAAAGCGCGATGTGTTCACGCGGGATGAAGTTCGAGCCGGCGCAGACCCAGCTGCGCGCCCCCCAGGCGAAGAACTCCAGCGCCTGATCATCCCAGCCACAGGACAGCTGGATCGACGGATGGGAGTGAGCCAGACGGTGCAGGCGACTCATCTCGCCCGAACTTTCCTTGATCGCGGCGATGTTCTTGCAGCCAGCGATGGCTTCGAAAAATTCGTCGCCCATCGCCACGCCCATTCGCGACGGATAGTTGTACAGCATGATCGGCAGCCCGGCCGCCTTGTCCACGGCGAGTACATGGGCGGCAATTTCCTTTTGCGTCGGCAAGGCATACGGTGGCGAACCGACCAGGATGGCATCCGCGTCCAGTGACTTGGCTTTTTCGGCGAAGTACACCGAGTCTTCGGTACGAATGCCGCCGGTGCCGATGACCAGCGGCAAGCGCCCACGAATTACATCCTTGGCACGCTCGGCCACGGCCACCCGCTCCTCGGCGGTGTGTGCGTAATACTCGCCGGTGGAGCCGCCAATAACGATGCCGTGAACCTTGGACTCGATCAGGTATTCGAGCACCTCGGAGAACGCTGAATAGTCGATCTGGCCATCAGCGGACAACGGGGTAATGGCAGGGGTAAAAATTCCGTCAAAGTTCATAGCGTTTTCTCCAGTGGTTCAATGTTCGATCCGTGCGCCCGACGGCATGCCGGGCACATCGTGGCTATTTGCGGCGCAAGCCTTCAGGACGGCAGCAGAGCGACGCGGCTTCAGCGACCGGTCAACGCAGACTCAGCTTTCTCTCCCGGCGCGGTACTGCCCCCACTTGAGGTTCATGTTCACCCCAAGTGAAAGGAACGGTTCGGGCGGGTTGCTGTTGGGCCCTGGCGCCTGCAACAGGAAATCAATCAGTGGGTCACGCTGTCCTGCCAGCCAGTCCGCGAGCAACTTGCCGGTGACGGTTCCGCGCGTGACACCCAGACCGTTGCAGCCCAGCGCGCCGTAAACGTTGGGCGCCAGTTCGCCGAAAAAGCCGTTGTGGTTGCGCGACATGGCCAAGGCGCCGCCCCAGGTGTAGTCGAACGTCACGTCCGGCAACATCGGGAAACGCTGATCGAATGAAGCCTTGTGCCGACGCACGAAACGCTCGTTGTATTTGCTGTTGCTGCGGCCATCCGGGTTGAAGGTGAAACTGTTGCGGATCAGCAGGCGGTTATCCGGGGTGCGGCGCACCGTGGTGCCGAACGGATCGGCTGGAATGGCACCCCAGAACGGTTTGCCACCGAGGCGCGCCTGTTCCTCTTCGGTCAGCGGTCGCGTGATGCTGGCGTAGGTGTAGATCGGCAACATCCGCCCTTGCAGGAAACCGAAACGCATGCCGAACGAGTTGTTCGCCAGAATCAGCTTGTCGGCGGTGATGCTGCCGTGGGCATGTTTGAGGAGTGTCTTGGTACCGTATTCCACTTCCAGAATCGGGGTGCGCTCATACAGCGTGACGTTCGATGGCAGATGCTCGGCGAGGCCTTTCACCAGTCCGGACGGTTGCAATAACACTGCACCCGGCGTGAACAACGCCTTGCGGTAAAACCGCGTGCCCAAATGTTCGGGCAGCTCATCGGCATCAATCATTTGAAAAGGCTGATCGAGCTTTTCCAGGCCCCGGCGATAGGCATCGAGTACGGCGATACCGCGGTTCTCTACCGCTGCCTGATATTTGCCGCAGGCTTTCATCTGGCATTCGATGCGGTATTGATTGACCAGCTCGCGAAGTATCGATTGGCCGGCCAGATTGAGTTTCAAACTGGTGCGTGCCAGTGCGATGTCACCGATGTAATCCTCAGCGCCAATATCATGGGGAAGATCAATGGCAAAACCGGCATTACGCCCCGACGGGCCCAGTCCGACTTCCTGCGCTTCGATAAGCACCACTTCATCGTCGGGAAAATTCAACGCCAGTTGCCGCGCGCACGCCAGTCCCGTGAAGCCGGCACCGATGATCACCCAGCGGGCTGAACGGTGCCCGCGGTGAGCCGGCTCGGGACTGCGTGGCTTGCTCAAATGAAACCAGCCACAACTATCATCATCGGCGGGTAATGAACTGACTTTCATAGTGTTAAACCGTTAATCGTTGAAGTTGCAAAACGCACGCGGCACAAAGCAAACGCACGCAGTGGCGTTGATCCGGAAACTTGCAAAACTGGCACTTGCGCAAACAGTGACGATTGACTGTTTGTTTTAAAAACCGGCCGCCACGGCATAACGGCCGCTACTGGCATAGTCGTTGGCGTAGTAGTAATCCCTGAAGGTCATGGGCGGTAAGCCGAACAGGTCCTTGAAGCGTTTATAGAAGTGCGGATAGCTGACAAACCCGGTTGCCAGTGCCACATCCGTCAACGAGCGATCACTTTGCACAATCAATTGTCGGGCCCGAGTCAAACGCAGTTCCAGGTAGTAACGATTCGGTGCCGCATTCAGATAGCGGGCAAACCTTCTTTCCAGTTGCCGGCGTGACACGCCGACCTGGCTGGCGATTGCGTCAATTTCCAACGGTTCCTCAATGTTTTTTTCCATCAAGTCGAGCGCGATGTTCAAAGGCTTGGGAATCGCTGAACAGCGCAGACTGTCGGCAGTCTTCGGTTGAAGATGTCCAGACTGGTGAACCCTTTTTATTTCATCAACCAATGGCGCATCGTTGTGCGCACCCAGTTCCTGCATGATCGCCAAGGTCATATCCAGCGCTGAATGAGCGTTGGCGCAAGTGGCCCGGCGCTGTGTGCAAATAAACTCGCGAGTCGATACCTTCAACTGCGGGAAATATTCATGGAGCAGACCGCAGCTGTCGCTGTGACAAGCAAAGTCTCCAGTCTCGAGCAAACCGGCATCGGCCAGATAAAACGCGGCATTCCAGCAACCGGCAACGATCCCTTTTCCCGCTGACTTCTTCAGTACTCGGCGCAGCACTGGCTGCGTGGCAAGCCTCACACGCTGGCCTCCGACGACAATCACTGCATCATGGCTGAAGCCTTCCGCCACCAGCCTTTGCGAGGCCAGCGACACGCCGATATCACTTTCAACCAGCCCGCCCTGCAGTGAGTAGGTCGACACCTTGTAAATCGTTTCGCCATTGATCAGGTTTCCAGTGGCCAGGGCATCCATCGCCGTTGAAAGGGTCGTCAACGAAAAATGATCGAGCAGGATAAACGCCACCCGCACCACACGTTCATGGCCCGACATCACGGTGGATGGGCGAAAGCCGATGTTCTGTTGTTTCAACGGACTCTGGAACGTTTCCATCTTGCGTCACCCGCTCACCTTCACTTGAAACGACAACCTTGTGGCTTGGCGACTGGCACCGCCCGCCGCCAAACCGTGGTCGAACCGATTACTTCGCTGCCGCCCGGGCGTCACTCAACCAGCCGTCATAGGCTTGCTGGTTGGCCTTGATCCATTCCGCGGCATGACGCTTGATGTCGGCCAACGACTTCTCACCGTTTTGCATGCGCAGGTTTTGCGCACTTTCAGCGGCCGTCGGGATGCTGACTTCAGAGAGGAATTTGCGCGCCACCGGGTTCTTCTCGGCGAACTCTTTGCTCATGACGGCATTGATCGTGTCCACCGGGAAACCGAGGTTCTTGCCATCATGGAAGGTGTCCTTGCTTTCCTTGCCATCCGGCAGCGAGGTGAAAGGCACCGGCAACCAGACCACGTCACGCCCTTCTACCAGAACACTGGCGATCCACTGCGGAACCCAGGTGAAGAACAGCACGGGTTTGCCTTGCTGGAAACGTGCAATGGTGTCTGCCATCAACGCGAAGTACGAACCGCGGTTGTCGACCACGGTTGGGCCCAAGCCATAGGCTTTCATGTGGTGTTCGACCATGATCTCGCAGCCCCAACCCGGGTTGCAGCCTGTCAGGTCAGCCTTGCCGTCACCGTTGCTGTCAAAGAGTTTGGCTATTTCGGGTTTCTTCAAGTCCGACAGATCCTTGATCTGATAAGCCTCGGCCGTCTTCTTGTCGATCATGTAGCCCTGCAGCACGCCCTTCATGATTTGCCCGACCTTGACCATCACGTCATCGCCGCCGGCCTTCTCATAAAACGCTTGGTGCAGGTGTTCCCATTCATGCACGGTGAAGTCCGCATCGCCGTAAGACAGTGCGAGAAACATCGCCGGGTAGTCGACTTCTTTTGGCTGTTTGACGTCGTAGCCCAGTTCCTTGAGGCCGGCGATCACCACTTCACCACGGAAGCGCTCTTCGGCGATGGTCGGGAAGATCGGCGTAATCGAAACACCGGCACCGGGTTTGTTGGCGTCGGCCGCGTAGACCGCCGAGCACAACATGGTGCCAAACACTGAAGCCACGAGGCTCGCAACCACGCTTTTCTTGAGATTTGTCAGTTTCATGTTTCACCACGCTTGGAATTTTTAATGGAGTGAGCAGGCCAACTCAATTCGTCACTGGACGTGCAACGTTCTTCTTTTTCTTCAGTTTCATGACCAGCCCCACAGGGCCGCTTTCATACCAGCGCTGACCGGAGGCCAGATCGCTGCTGCGCTCACCCATTGCCTGGGTCAGTCGGTCAAGGAATACCGCGAGCAGCACCAGCCCCGCGCCGCCGACGCTGGCCAGGCCCATGTCGAGGCGGCCGATGCCGCTCAGCACCATCAAACCCAGACCGCCCACCGAAATCATCGAGGCGACGACCACCATCGACAGCGACAGCATCAGTGTCTGGTTGAGGCCGGCCATCATCGTTGGCGCCGCCAACGGCAACTGCACCTTCATCAGCATTTGCGTGGCCGTGCAGCCGAACGCTCGGGCGGCTTCGACCTTGTCCGCAGGGACTTGGCGAATACCAAGGTTGGTCAGCCGCACCAGCGGCGCGACGGAAAAGATGATGGTGACGATCACACCGGGTACGTTGCCGATGCCAAAGAGCATCACCACCGGCACCAGATAGACGAACGCCGGCAGTGTCTGCATGGCATCCAGCACCGGACGGATGATCATTTCCGTGCGATCACTGCGTGCACACAGGATGCCCAGCGGTATGCCGATCACTGCGCAGAACAACAGCGATGTCAGTACCAGGGCCAGCGTGACCATCGCATCGCTCCACACACCGATCAGTCCAAGCCCGGTGAGCGTTGCAACACTGAAGATGGCAATGCGTTTGCCGCCAATCTGCCAACTGATCAGTCCGGCGATGATGATGAACACCGTGGGCGGAACCGACAGCAGTCCCCACTGCACACCGTCGAGTACTTGATCGACCGGCCAACGGATCGAGCGAAACACTTCCCTGAAGTTATGCACCAGGTATTTAAGGGCGGTTTCCACCCAGGATCCCAAAGGAATATTGAGACTTTGAAAGGGATCTAAAAAGTTGAAGTCTGACATAATGCTACCTCGCACTCAGAAACGGCATATCAATTCTGATTATTCTCGGTTTAGCTGTTACACAGGCAGCTCAGAAGATGGCCTTGCGAAATCGAACCTTTATAAAGGCCAACTTCATCCACCACCGGCATGGGTGTTGCCGAGGCAGCAACCAAGTGAAAGATGTCGCGAAGAGACGCTTCCGCTTTAATCGGTGTTTGGCCGCCCGGTATATAAGCGATAGTTGAATCCTGTTGCGCGATATCGCCCGCTTTCAGAATGCGACTGGTGTCGAAGCCATTAAAGAAATCGCGAACATATTTATTCACCGGGTTGCACAGAAGTTCACGCGGCGTGCCGATTTGCACCACCCGCCCGCCTTCCATGATCGCAATGCGATGCCCGATGCGAACCGCTTCTTCTATATCGTGGGAGATGAAAATGATGGTGCGATCCTGCTCGGCCTGGAGCTTGATCAACTCGCCCTGCATTTCGCTGCGAATCATCGGATCGAGTGCCGAGAACGCTTCGTCCATCAACAGAATGGCGGGATCGTTGGCCAGCGCGCGGGCCAGGCCGACACGTTGCTGCATGCCGCCGGAGAGTTGGTGAGGAAAGCTGAGTTCCTGCCCTGAAAGCCCGACCTGCTCCAGTGCGCCCATCGCGCGGCAATAGCGCTCTTTCTCGCTGACCCCGCTGATTTCCAGACCGAAGCTGACGTTGTCGATGACGCTCATGTGCGGCATCAATGCAAACGACTGGAAGACCATGCCCATGTCTTTGCGGCGAACCTGCAACAAGTCCTTGTCGCCCAGGCCGGTGATTTCCTTGCCATTGAGAAAGATCTGCCCGGAGGTCGGTTCGATCAGCCGGTTGAACAATCTGACCATGGTCGATTTGCCGGAGCCAGACAAACCCATGATCACGAAAATCTCACCACGGCGAACCGAGAAGTTGGCATCAAAAACACCAATCGCCTGACCGGTCTTTTTGAATACTTCTGCTTTTGATGCGCCTTCTTTAACCATTTTCATGGCAAGTGCTGGCTGCGTACCGAAGACTTTAAAAACATTCTTTACGCAGATGATCTCGTCGGAACTTGTCATACCTTGCCTCCTTCGCATCGTGCATCTTTCGCATTAAGCGACAGGCAAACGAGCAAAAATAATTGTAAGCGGCAGCGGTAATGAATAGATGTCTTCACGACGGGCTTCCTTTTATTATTTTTGAGGTCCCAGGAAAAAGGGATGTTTCAAATCTATTAGCATCACCCCGCTTAATCCAACTACATTTACAGGGGCAATTCGATAACGTCGGGTTATCGGTTGCGACGGCTGCCACTGCCGAGTGCCGCGTCAGCACCATGAGCGACCGGGTATATCCCCACAGCGACGCTCGCGTAGCCCTCCCCGCACGGTTCCGTTACCCTCCTCGCGCTTCGTTGGGGAGCTGTATCGTTAGGAGAGTGTACGAATGAGCAAGCATGTCGACCCTGACACCATCCTGCTGAAAATGCCGTCCTTGAGGGCTGTGAAGGCATTTGTCGCCGCGGCCAAATACGAAAGCTTTACCCGTGCGGCCGAGGCGCTGTGCGTTTCGCAGGCCGCGATCAGCCGGCAGATCCGTGAGCTGGAAAGCTATCTGGGCGCGCAACTGTTTACCCGGGTCGGCCGGGCGGTGGAACTGACGGCCGCCGGCGCGGTGTTCTTCGATGCCGCGCAACTTTCGTTCGTCAACATCGCCCAGGCTGCCGAACGCATCCGCAGCAGTCAGTCGACCAAGAAGGTCCTCACCGTCTGTTGCTCGCCGGCCTTTTCCGCGCTGTGGCTGTCGAATCATCTGCAGGAGTTCTTCGCCCAGTGCCCGGATATCGAACTCAACCTGATCACTACGCAGAACTTTCTGACCATGGAACCCGGTGTTCAGCCGGACATCTTCATCACCAAGATTTCGCGCATCCGTGACGGTTATAGAAGCTACCCGTTGTGCCACGACGTGATTTACCCGGTGTGCACCCCGCAGTATCTGGAGAAACACCCGGAAATTTCGACGATCGAAGGCGTGCGCGATTCGGCCCTGCTCAATCTGAGTCCCTATGGCCGCTCGCAAGTCGCCGAACATGTCGACTGGGGCGTGTGGCTGGCGTTTCAGGCCATCGATATCGATGACCGTCCGCCGAACAGCCCGCAAATCTTCAATGCCAACGACTACAACCTGCTCATCAGCATGGTCCTGACCCATCAGGGCATTGCGTTGGGCTGGAATCACTTGGTGACGGGATTGGTGCAGCAAGGCTTGCTGGTGCGACCGATCGAGCAACAGGTGCAATTGCGCAACAGCTGGCACTACCTGAGCTGTCGCGAAAGCTCCGAAAACGAAGACGAGTTGCGGCGTTTTCGTGAATGGATTCTGGCGAAGTTTCCCCGCCGTTAATCCGCACCGCACCGTCGTCGGATGATTTGGTTATCAATAGCCCGACGAAAATGTTGCTAGAGCGGCACCCTCCCCGTGGCTCATTGTTGAGTTGCGCCGGCCATGATCGGCCCGGCGCAACTCACAGGAAGGGATTGTTGAATGTCACTCTTCGAATTCTGTCGCGATTTTGATTTCCTCGATGCCCCGCTCAAGACTCGTGCAATCGTGCAGGACAGTCTGCTGGATATCGTCGGCGTCATGGCCGGCGCGGCCAGCAATGACACCAGCAGCGCCATGCGGCGTTTTGCCGAACAGCATTACCCGGCGGGCGCCTATAGCAGTCGCCTGATCTTTGGCGGGCAACGTGTCAACGTGCTCGGCGCAGCGTGGGCCGGAGGGTTCAGCGCTGACAGCCTCGACGCCCACGAAGGCCACTTCAAATCCAAGGGGCACGCCGGAGCGACCGTTGTTCCCGCCGTGCTTGCCCTCGCCGATGCGCTGCATCATCAAGGCCAGTCGATTAGCGGTCATGAGCTACTGACCGCCCTGTGCATCGGTTATGAAACGGCGCTGCGGGCCGGTTCCGCCTTGATGGCGACCTCGCCGACTTATCACGCATCCGGCGGTTTTTCCGCGCTGGGTGTGGTCTGTGCCGGAGCACGTTTGCTGGGTTTTGATGAGCCGACGTTTCGCCATTCCTTGGGCATCGCCGAGTACTTCAGCGCACGCTGCCCGATGATGCGCGTGGTGCAAGCGCCGACGATGCTGCGCGATGCCCACGGTGCAGGCGCATTTGCAGGTTTGAACGCCCTGCTCATGGCTCGGGAAGGCATCACCGGTGCACCGGCAGAATCGGTTGAAGACATCACCGTCGCCGAATACTGGAACGACATCGGTGCACGCTGGGAGATCGACAGTCAGTACTTCAAACCCTGGCCGGTCTGCCGTTGGGCGCAACCGGCACTGACCGCCATGCTCGAACTGCAGCGGGAAAACCCTCAGCTCGATGCCGACTCGATTGAAACCGTTCGCGTGGAAACGTTCTACGAGTCGATGTGCTTACAGGGTCATACGCCGAGTGATGCTGACCAGGCGCAGTACGCCCTCGCCTTTCCGTTGGCCGCATTGATTGTGCGGGGCAAGGTCGGTCCGGAAGAAGTCACCGGGGCAGCGATTTTTGCTGAAGATATTCTGGCGTTGAGCCGCCGTATCGAAATCGTCGAAGCCGCCGATATCTCGGCCAGATTCCCCGCCGAAATCCTCTCGCGATTGACCATCACCTTGAAAAACGGTGCCGTGCTGGTCAGTCCGGTCACAGCCGCACGTGGCGATCCCGAAACGGCCCTCAGCGCTGAAGAGCTGAGTCAGAAATTTGATTTGTTCGCCAGCGGTCTCGGTGTAGAACGCAGCGCCGCGGTGAAAACAGCGATCAAACACATTGCACAATCCAGTTGCGCCATTACTGCCCTGGAAGCGATTTTTCAGGCAGTTCCACCACAACCGTCAGGCCCTCATCGATAACGTCAACGCATGAATTGCCCACAGCAAATGTCGTTTGTGACGTCTGTCTTCGGCCATATAGGCTGAGACCCATGTCGCCTATGGGAGGATAACAATGAACAATAAAGAAAGCGTTTTTGACCTGATTGCACAGCGTAAAGCCTGGCACTCGCTGCCAGGCGCTCTTTACAGCAGTGAAAGCGTTTACCGTCAGGACCTTGAGCAGATCTGGCACAAGGACTGGATCTTCGCCGGCCACACCTTTGAAATCACCAAGCCAGGGCAATATTTCACCCTGCAGATCGGTGACTACCCCGTTGCCGTCGTCCGTGGCAAAGACGGCGAGGTTCGGGCGTTCCATAACGCCTGCCGTCACCGTGGCGCAAAAATCTGCGAGGCCGATCACGGCAAAGTGGCGAAGATGGTTTGCCCGTATCACAAGTGGACGTACGAGCTGGATGGCAACCTGTTGTTCGCCGGCAACATGGGCCAGGATTTCGACAAATCCCAATACAGTCTGAAAAGCGTTCACTGCGAGATCGTCGATACCTACATTTATGTCTGCGTGGCCGCCAAGGCTCCTGATTTCGAAGGTTTCCGCAAAGCCGTCAGCCCTTTCATCGCGCCGCACTATCTTGAAAACTGCAAAGTAGCGTTCGAGTCGAACATCATCGAGAAAGGCAACTGGAAACTGGTCTTCGAAAACAATCGCGAGTGCTATCACTGCGACGGGTCGCACCCGGAGTTGCTGCATTCGTTCGTCGATAACCTGTCGGTGGGCGGCGTCAGTGGCGAAGATGATCCAGAGCTGTCGGCTTACTGGTCCAAGTGCGAGAGCGCCGGACTGCCAAGCCGTTTGGTGATGGATATCAATGGTCAGTTCCGCATGACCCGTATTCCGCTGTCATCCGGCGCCGTCAGCTACACCATGGATGGCAAACCTGCCGTTGCCGGGCGTCTGGACAAGACAACTGAAGCGGACATCGGCGCGCTGCTGTACTTCCACTACCCCTCCACCTGGAATCACTTCCTCGGTGACCACGCGTTGAGCTTCCGGGTGCTGCCGATCAGCGCCACTGAAACCCTGGTCACCACCAAATGGCTGGTACCCGACAGCGCAGTGGAAGGCGTGGATTACGATCTCGAACGGCTGACCAAAGTCTGGATTGCCACCAACGATCAGGACCGCACGCTGGTCGAAGGCACCCAGCGCGGTGTGACCTCGCCGTCGTACGAGCCGGGGCCTTATTCGGAAACCGCCGAGACTGGCGTTTGTCAGTTCGATGACTGGTATTGCGCGACCATGATGGATCGGCTCAAAGGCCCCATCCCTTTGAAGTCTGTTGGCTGATCCGTTCTCCTCACCAGTTCCATCCCTCTTCCCTTCAGCATCCCGACGGATGCTGGAAGGGACTCTTGTGTCTCGAAAAGCTGTTGTTCCGGTTCGTCGCCAAAAAAGCCGGGAGACACCGATAAGGATATCCGCATCAATGAACGCCTCGACATCATCCCTGGCAGCTTATGCAAACTACGGCGAGCGCGTGTCGACGCGCATCGTATTTTTGATCACCGGCATTGTCATGTCGGCTTGGGCGCCACTCGTTCCGTTGGTGAAAGCCCGTACCGGACTGGACGACGGCGGACTGGGCCTGTTGTTGCTGGGATTCGGTATCGGTTCGATCGTCGCCATGCCGTTTGCCGGTTATCTGACTGCACGTTTTGGCTGCAAACCGGTGATCATCTGCTCGACTGTCGCGTTGTGTTCGGTGCTGCCGATGCTGAGCCATCTGACGTGGCTGCCGGGGCTGGCGCTTGCCGTACTGGGGTTCGGCGCCAGCATGGGCATGCTCGATTGCGCGATCAATATCCAGTCGATCATTGTTGAAAAGCACAGCGGCGAAACCCTGCAATCCGGGTTCCACGGGCTTTACAGCGTCGGCGGTATCGCCGGGGCCGGGGCCATGACGGCGATGCTCAGCCTGGGACTGAATCCACTGCTGTCCGTGCTTTGCCTAGTGGCGATTATCCTCGCCGCGCTGTACAAGGCTGCGCCAAGTTTGTTGCCCTATGGCACCGAGAGAGACGGTCCGTTGTTGGCGATGCCACGGGGGATCGTGCTGCTATTGGGCGTCCTGTGCTTCATTGTTTTCCTGACGGAAGGCGCCATGCTCGACTGGAGCGCGGTTTTTCTCGCCTCGCAACGCGCAATGGAACCCAGCTACGCCGGTTTGGGTTATGCGAGCTTCGCGGCGGCGATGACGCTCGGGCGCCTGACCGGAGACGCCATCGTCAGCCGACTGGGTGGTGTTCGCGTGGTGGCGCTGGGCGGGATCTGCGCCGCGGCGGGCATGCTGGTTTCGCTTGTGTTCGAGAGCTGGCAGGCGGCATTGCTGGGCTATGCCTTGGTCGGCATCGGCTGCTCGAACATTGTCCCGGTGCTGTTTACGGCGGCGGGTCGGCAACAGCGCATGCCGCAGCGCACCGCGATTCCGGCGATCATTTCCATGGGCTACGCTGGCATTCTCATGGGTCCGGCGTTTATCGGCATGGTTGCGCATCTCAGTACGCTGGTGGTCGCGTTGGGTGGCTTGGTTTTTCTGTTGTTGTTTGTCAGTTACGCCGCGAGATTTTTGAAAGCCTGATGCGCTGGTCACAAGCCTTTGGAACATTGATCTGCTTGAAGGAAATCTTTTAGCGAAGCCTGATAAAGGGTCAGTGGTCGATTGTCGGGCTGCGACAGTGCAAATGGAATCACCACGAGATGTGAAACCGTTGTGGCGTTTACTGAATAGGTTTTGTGCCTGCAAACGCCGTTTTCTTTATTCAGAATGAAATCAAACTTGAACAGGTCTGGCCTCGTACACCAGCTCGGAATCAAACCAAAACTCAACCCCGTCAAATACTCTTGTGTGCAAGCGCCACCCAATGAAAATTCCGAGACTTTGATTTCCAATGCAGGGAGGCTCGAGGCTACAGGGCTGGAGCTGTGATCCTGTGCATTTGGAAACATGCTTTTTGTCAGCGCGTAGGCGTCTTTGCCAAGGCGACTGTTTTTCCAGGGAGAGTCTATTTCGTAGCTGAAGCTGGAGATGATTTCCTGGGTTGCGGTTCCAGCGTGTTCGTTGATTGTCGGCACGGTCGCATAGGAGGTACATCCTGAACACAGCATCGCAACACTGACGACAACACATCCATGAGTTATTAAGCGGCGCATTCTAAATTTCAGTCCCCACTATTGATCAGCCATTGCACTGGCGTTTTTCTGGCCTGCTTCGGCCAGCTTCTTTTGCACATAAAAGAGCATCAGCACCGAGTTTCTCTGAGCCTGCCGAGACTGTTGTTCGAACAACGCCACAAGCTCTTCTTCACGCTTGCACCCAGCATTGACATTGCCCTTTGCAAATTCGCAGGTACCGTATTGGCCCCAGCCTTTGCGGGCCTCATCGGTATCTCGGGCGGGATACACCCAATATGATTTCCATGCGCCGTCGACGACAGGTTTACCGGCCGCGTCTATCTGCTCTATCGCTTGCAAGGTTGCTGTGGCAGCGGCGTCCAGAAAACGTCGAGGGTTGGCATCGGCTTTATCCGCCTCATCACGAAGCGCCTGACACTGCACGTCAGACAAGTCGAACACCGGCAGGGCTTCAATGCTCTCGAACTCATCAAACGGATCGGCAGGATTGCCCGGTAACTTTGCGTGGTAGGCCGGCACTACATGGCCGGGGACGCTCATGTCCTGTATGTAATGCAAAACCCTTCCTGCTTGCTCGTAGACCGCAACCGGGTCGGCATCAGGTTTCACCAGCAGCTCGTTCAGCTTCTTGATGCGTTTGTTGAAAATCGCGTCCAGATTGCGCTGGACCAACCAGAGTGGCTCAAGCTTTTCGTTGCGGTTGTAGAAATGCCAGTGGGTGGCGCGCTGAAGGATCGTCAGCGGGCTTGAGTCTTCTGCATCCGTTCCTTTAGCCAACGCCTCGCCCAACTGCACAGGTAGCTTTACTCCGGGGCAGCGCTGAAACGCCTGCGCTGCTTTTAGCGCGTAGGCCGAATGCAGCTCGGGGGTAAAGGCCATGGCCGGGGTTGAGGGGTTGAACAGCAGTGACAAGCCCAGTACTGCCCAGTAACGGATCGGGGCTGAACGGTCTACCGGGGTGGCTTCCATGCTGTTGCTCTCCATAAACCCGCGTGATTGCGGGAGACTTGCGTTGCGACGCTAATTTAGCATCCGTTAAGGCAGGCCGCTAAGGCCTGTTTCAGTGAGGGTTTTCGCCCACGCTGACCTTGATCGGAGTTGCTTGGGAAACCTTGTGCTGCCGGGTCGCCTGCCAACACAGTAGCGAGCCCACCGTCACCAGCACGGCGCCCTGCCAGAACTGCATCTGCAAACTGACGCCCAGCCACAGCGCGGCGAACGCCGACGACAGCACGGGCGCGGAGTAGGACGCGGTCGCCAGCAAGGTCAGGTTTCCGCGCAGAATGCCGATGTTCCACAGCGCGTAACCGCCGGCCATGGCGATTCCGGCTGCCAGCAGCTCTAGGGAGTTTTCCCAAGTGAATGGCGGAATCTGTTCCTGGCTCACGTACCACTTCACCCACAGCACGACGGACGTCAATACGAAAAACAGCACCACCAGATTCTGCCCGCCGGCATAGCGACGCGTGACATTGCAATACAGCGCAAAGGTGATCGCACAGGTCAATGCCAGGCTGTAGCTCAGCGGGTTGGACTGAACATTGCGCACAATCCCCGGCAACGATAACCCCTCACCACTGACCACCCACAAGATGCCGAAAATCGCCAGCGCGGAGCCCGGAATGATGAACCACCGGGTTTTCTGCCCGTTCATGACGATCGCCAGCACCACGGTCAGGCATGGCCACAGATAATTGACCACACCCAGTTCGATGGCTTGATGGCGATCACTGGCGAAACCCAATGCCAACGACAGGCACACCTCATAAGCGACGAACAATGCGCTGCCGAGCAGCAGATAGAGCCTGGAAGTCGAGCGAATCCGCGGGCGGCCGTGGAACACCAGCAACAGCATGGCGCCCAGCGAATAGATCAACGCAGCGCCCCCCAACGGGCCGAAGTGCTCGCTGACGCCTCTGATCAATCCGGCAGCGGTACTCCACAAAACGATCGCCACCAAACCACACACCGTGGCGGCCCGCTCACCTTTGATCAGCATCATGACTCCTGGCACAAAATGGCAACTCGACCGCACAGGCTAAACAGCGCAAGAGGATCAATAAAGGAACATTTTTGCCGTGCAAAGGATGAGCTGTCGTTATGACTCAGCCTTGATTGACCTGCGTCCAACTGTCGCAGCAAACAGCCATTGGAAAATTCCGCACAAGCCTTAGAATCCGCGCGCTCTTGCAGTCGCCGGATCTGGTGACCGAAACGTATCCAACCGCCCTGCCCGTCTGGCGGGCGCCTGCACCACACACCCCGGCTTGGCAATCGCATGCGCAGAGGCGCACGTTGCGCTGTTCGATCTTTAGAGGTTTTTATGTCTCCGCGTTTGCTGGCCATGGCGCTGGCGCCCCTGCTCGGGCTGTTCATTGTTGCGCTGGGCAACGGTTTCATGTCGTCGCTGACCACCCTTCGCCTGGACGCTGCCGGTGCATCGACCACGATGATCGGTATCGTTTCATCGGCCTACTTCATCGGCCTGACCCTGGGTGCCGTGTTCAATGATCGCTTGATTCTGCGCATCGGCCATATCCGCGCCTATGGCAGCTTCGCCTCGCTGATCGCCGTGACCATCCTGTTGCAGGGCTTGTTCTATGACACCTGGGGCTGGTTCGCCCTGCGCCTGATCAACGGCTGGGCCACGGTCGGCGTGTTTCTGGTGATCGAAAGCTGGCTGCTGCTGGCGGGTGACGCGAAGATTCGCGGGCGCTTGCTCGCGTTGTACATGATCGTCTTGTACGGCGCCGGTGTGCTGGGCCAGGCAACGCTGGGCAAAATCACCGGGTTGAGCGACAGCGCACCGTTCATGGTCGCCGGCATGCTCGCCTCGTTGTCGGTGCTGCCGATCGTGATCCTGCCGCGCGTTTCGCCATTACTCGATCAGGTTGAACCGCTCAAACCCCGGCAACTGTTGGGCGTGACGCCGACCGGGCTGGTCGGCTGTTTCGGTTCAGGTGTGACCATCGCGGCGATTTACACCTTGCTGCCGCTGTATCTGCAGCGCAGCGGACTGAATGTCGGTGAAGTCGGCAGCATGATGGCCTGGACGATTCTTGGTGCGATGCTCCTGCAATACCCGGTCGGGCGTTGGTCCGATCGCAAGGATCGTTTGCAGGTGCTGACCATTCTGACGGTGGCATGCACGGTGTTGTCGCTGCTGATCGTATTGCTGCCGTTGTCCTCGACGATGCTCGCGGTGATGTTGTTTCTGCTCGGTGGCGGCGTATTCGCGCTGTACCCGGTTGCCGTCAGCCATGCCGCCGACCGTGCCCCGGCCGAAGCCTTGGTGCCGATGATTCAGGGCTTGCTGCTGATCAACTCGCTGGGCTCGGCGATCAGCCCGATGATGATCTCGCCGGTGATGAATTCGTTCGGTGCCAATGGTCTGTTCTGGGTGTTTGCGCTGGTCAATCTGTGCATGGTCACCTTCTTCCTGTGGCGCCGTGGCAAACGCCCGGTTCCGGCCAATCCCGCGCCGTTTGCAGCGGCAGCAACCTTCTCGCCGACAGGTGCGGAACTGCGGGTGACCGAAGACTTGCGTCAGGCGGTGCAGGAGCATCCGCCGATGGTGGATGCATTGAGCGGTGAGCCTTCGCCTCAGTGCGAGACGCGCTAAGAGTTGCGCCAGTCTGCGTCAAGCGCAGGCTGGCTCGCACCACTATTGGGATTCGTAGGTGATGTCCACGAGCGGAATCGGCTCAATGGCCCACGCGCGAATCTGACGACGTTCGGGGCTGGGTATTGCGCAGGCCTTGCGTCCGGTGAAGGTTCGCGCAAGACGCTCTTCATCGATGCGCCAGCCGCGCTGCTCCAGTGCCTGTACGTCTCGGCGAAAGGCAATCTGCAGCGCATCGGATTTCAACGAAACCTCCTGCTGAAAAGAGTCCGGCACACGTTCGGGCCGCACATTTTTCAGCACAGCGTGATCTTGTTCGAAGATACGGATATTGCTCGCAATGAACCTGCGATCCAGCAGTCGCGAGCGCAGGAACGTTCTGCCCATCATCCACCAGGTGCGCGTGCGATTGGCGTCAATCGGGACATGCGCCGAGACGATGTAGATCCGCCAGCCGTTCGGTAATTCAAGTTCCAGCGTTGTGCATGGGCCGGACAAATGGAAACCTGGAACGGTGACCACGCTGACAAACTCAGTGGAGGATTTACGCCGCAGCAGCCCTTTGCGTGCCGGCCTGCGCATGAGCATTTGCGCGCTGCCGCTCCACGCATCGCTGTCGACTTCGAATGATTCAATCTCGGGATGATCCGGATCGCCGAAGGATGAACCATGCACAAACGGTGCGTGGGCGAAGTCCAGACCGTTTTCGATGATCCGGTCCCAACTGGCCTGCCAGTCAAAGTGGCCCGAGACCACGCGGATGGCGGGATCGTCAACCCAGTCGAGCGTCGGCAACGGCGGACGCTCAGGCTCCGGCAGATCACCTAAAAATGCCCAGATCCAACCATAGCGTTCAAGCGTCGGGTACGCATCGACGCGGGCCTTGGCGGGAATCCGCAGGTCGGGCTGCGCCGGTATCTGCGTGCAAACGCCGTCACCGCCAAACCGCCAGCCGTGATAGGGACACTGCACGCTGTTGCCGACCTTGCTGCCGGCCGACAGTGAGCCGCCGCGATGAACGCAGATATCCGACAGCACGTGAGCGACACCCGCGTCATCGCGGAACGCCACGAACGGTTGTCCGAGCAATTGAACCGGCATCAATCCATCAGTCAGCTGTGACGATGGGAGAACGACATACCAGAGGTTTGTGAGCATGGGGGGCGTGTGATCCGTCAGTACGGTGAGTTCATGTCAGAGAAACCTGACATTCAAACTAGATCAGGCGGCGCTGATTCGACAATCAGCCAAGCACTTTATAGATCTCTGCAACTACCTGAGTCGTTGCGGCTTCGATGGTTCCTTCGTTACGGCACAGCACCCAGCCGTTATCGACAACCGCCTGCTCGAACATCTCGCTACAGGTGACGTGCTCTGCGTGTTTCTGGATTACTGTGCCGCCTAGTCCACGCGATCGTGCCGTCGCCCTCGCCCATGAAATATCCGGCGCAGTGACGACGCCGACATGCAGATCCGGCACGCGCACGCCTCGCTCGATGTTCAACTGCAGAATCTCGGCAAACGGCACGCTATGGCGAAATGCGGCATCTGACGGATACCAGCGGTCGATCAGGATGATGCTGTCCAAAGGCTGTTTGGGCAGTACCTCCCGGGAAATCCAGCGACGGCTATCCGCAAGGCGCTGACACACCGCCCACTCCAGATCCCGCGAGGGATGTCTGGCGAGTTGGTTGACCAGGGCCATGGTTTCGCCGCGATACGGATCACTTTTTCTCTCGCACAGCCGAACGACTTTCTGGTTGTTTGCCCGCAGCGCGGCGGTAACGGCCTCCAGCAGTGTGGTCTTGCCGGTGCCCTTGGGCCCATCCAGAGAAATAAACAGCGGCAGCTTCATGGTTCACGCAACGATTGAGACATTGCCGAGCACTCTAACCTCATTTGCGTAATTCAATGAGCTGATCCCTGCCCTTTGCCTACACTTGCTTGCCAATGATGTTAGCCCTCTGCCAAAGGAGTCACCATGTCCAAGCTCTATCCGAGCATCGATCCCGAGGGATTGGTCGAGTATTCCGTGGTCTACACCGACCGCTCGCTGAACCACATGTCGCAGTCCTTTCAAGGCGTGATGAAGAACATTTCCACGACCCTGAAACAGGTCTACAACGCCGAAGCGGTGGCGGTGGTCCCGGGCAGCGGCACCTTCGGCATGGAAGCGGTGGCGCGGCAGTTCGCTACCAACCAGCAATGTCTGGTGATACGCAACGGCTGGTTCAGTTATCGCTGGAGCCAGATTCTGGAGATGGGCAACATCCCGGCGGCCACCACGGTGTTAAAAGCCCGGCCGATCGAGACGGGTCGCCAGGCAGCCTACGCCCCGCCACCTCTGGACGAAGTGCTGGCAGCCATTGCGGCGCAGAAGCCGAAAGTGGTCTTCGCCCCCCACGTTGAAACTTCATCCGGGATCCTCCTGCCCGACGAGTACCTGCGAGCGGTCGGCGACGCTGTGCATGCAGTGGGTGGCCTATTCGTGCTGGACTGCATCGCCTCCGGCACGATCTGGGTGGATATGCACCAATGCGCCGTCGACCTGCTGATCAGCGCACCACAGAAAGGCTGGAGCGCCTCCCCTTGCTGCGCCCTGGTGATGTTCAGTGCTGCGGCGCTCGAGCGTATCGAACACACGCAAAGCAGCAGCTTCGCCTGCGACCTGAAAAAGTGGCTGCAAATCATGCAGGCCTACGAACAAGGCGGACATGCCTATCACGCGACCATGCCCAGCGATTCCCTCGCACGCTTCAATGACGTGATGACAGAGACGCAAGCGTACGGGTTCGACAAGGTTCGCGATGAACAACAGGCGCTGGGCGATCGGGTTCGTGCGTTGTTGACCGGCAGAGGTTTCAAAAGCGTGGCCGCTGCGGGCTTTCAGGCACCCGGCGTGGTGGTGAGCTACACCGATGATGCCGACATCAAGAGCGGCAAGAAATTTGCTCATCACGGCCTGCAGATCGCTGCCGGAGTACCGCTGCAATGCGATGAGCCGGCCGACTTCCAGACCTTCCGCCTCGGCCTGTTCGGGCTGGAGAAGCTACAGAATATCGAGCGCACGGTCAGCCTGCTTGAGCAGGCACTGGATGAGGTGATGGCTGGCTAAGATCTGTTCGTTCCCGCATGCCAAATTTACGGTGGAGGTCATGCTCACTGGCTTCCGCCGCTACCTGCGCGCTATGGCCGCCTACAACGAACAACTTGTACGATGTCCTATCACAAGGTATTACTACGTCTCCCAAAAGAAAAATAAAACCACGGAGATCGCTACATGGACTCACGCCTGTCCGCCAAACCTGAAAGCCTCGACCCAGCGCAAGGCAATACCCGCCGCAGCTTCCTGAAAAAATCCCTCGCCGTTTCCGCCACGCTCGCCACCGTTGGCAGCACCGCACTGACGCGGATCGCCGAGGCCGCCGACCCCTTGAGTCAGCGCTACCCTGATCCGCTGATTCACATCCTTGACGACAGCTTCCTCGAACTACGTGTTTTCAACGCCAGTGTTGAAAAACTCGCCACCGGTATGCGCTGGGCCGAAGGACCGGTTTGGATCGGTGATGGCCGCTATTTGTTGGTCAGCGACATCCCCAATAATCGCATCATGCGCTGGGACGAAATCACCGACACCTTCAGCGTGTACCGCGAACACTCCAATTTCTCCAACGGCATGTGCCGGGATCGCCAAGGGCGTCTGATCGTCTGCGAAGGCTCCACCACCACCAGCGAAGGACGGCGCATCACGCGCACCGAAGCCAATGGCACGATCACCGTGCTGGCCGACAGTTTCGACAGCAAGCCCTTCAACTCGCCCAACGACATCGTCTGTAAAAGCGACGGATCGATCTGGTTCACCGACCCGCCATTCCAGACCAGCAATAACTACGAAGGCCACAAAATCACCCCGAGCCAACCCCACGCCGTGTACCGCATCGACGGCGAGAGCAAAAAAGTCACGCGGGTCATCGATGACCTCAACGGTCCAAACGGCCTGTGCTTCTCGCCCGATGAAAAAACCCTTTACGTCGTCGAAGGACGCGCCAAGCCCAATCGCCTGATCTGGGCGATTGCCGTAAAAGACGACGGCACACTGGGCGAACGCCGCAAGCACATCGAAGGGCTGGAATATGCAGCTATCGACGGCATCAAATGCGACGAAGCCGGCAACCTGTGGTGCGGCTGGGGCGGCAATGGTGACCCCAAGGCCGACCTGGAAAAACTCGACGGCGTGCGCGTGTTCAATTCGCAAGGCAAGGCCATCGGGCACATTTCGCTGCCTGAGCGCTGCCCGAATTTGTGCTTTGGGGGACGCGAAGGGAATCGATTGTTCATGGCCAGCAGTCACTCGATCTATTCGCTGTTTGTGAATACCCGTGGGACTACGTTTGCGTTGTAAAAGCCAGGTTCGTCTCGCGATAGTTTCGTGAGAATTGCCGCGCATCCGAGGATGCGCGGCATTCAAGCCCTTTACTGCTTCCGCTTCGCTGGACCTGGTGAAGCGGACAGCAGTTTACGACCAGAAGCCTTTATGCGGCTCAGCCGCCTCCCCCTCCAGCATCGGCCCGAACACACTGACCTTGCGCTGCCCCTTGGCGAACACCTCGCGGCACGGCAGAGAGAACGTCGGGTTCTCCGGATGATCCCCCGTCAATCCCAGCAAGGCATGCTCCGACAAGGCATAAACCACCCGCCCGATCCCGGTCCAATACACCGCGCCAGCGCACATGCAGCAAGGTTCGGCGCTGGTGTACAGCGTGCACAGTTCCAGCTCTTGCGGTGACAGAAGCTTGGCCGCTGCCGCTGCTGCCACCAACTCCGCGTGCTGAGTCGGATCGCCTTCCGGCGGCATCGAGTTATTCCCCGCTTCGACAATCACCTTGCCGTTGCGGTCGGCCACCAATGCCGCGAACGGATGGCGACCGCGTTGCTTCGATGCCTCGGACAAGGCGATGGTCTGGCGCAGCAATGTCAGATCAAGCTCGCTGACGCCGGCCGGGATGAGCTGAGTGAATTGATTCATGGGTAACTCCAGGGCAGTGGAAAAAAACAGTCAGTCGGCCAGTTCAGCGCCGATGGTTTCGGTCGATTTTTTTTCGTTGTTGAGCAGGATGTTGAGGGCGATGGCGGTGATCGCTCCGAGGAAAATCCCGCTGTCGAGCACCAGTTTCAACGTCGGAGCGACGTGTTCGAACAGCGCCGGAAAGGACATCGGCAGCACCCCGACACTCACCGAAACCGCAACGATGATGCCGTTGCGCGTCCCCTCGAATTGCACCCGTGACAGTTCTTGAATGCCCGCCACCGTGGTCATGCCGAACATCACGATCGCGCAGCCACCGAGCACTGGCGTCGGCACGGCGGCGATCAACGCGCCGAGTTTGGGGAACAGGCCCATCAGCACCATGATTGCCCCGGCGGCGGCCACGACGAAGCGGCTTTTCACGTTGGAAAGCGCGATCAAACCGGTGTTCTGAGTGAAGGCGTTGTAGGGAAAGCTGTTGAACAAACCGCCGAGCATGGTCGACAAGCCGTCGGCGCGGAACGCGTTGCCGAGAGTCTGTTGCGTGGTCGGTTTGCCGGTCAGTTTGCCGATCGCCAAGCAGTTGCCGGTGGTCTCGGCCATGATCACCAGCATCGCCAGGGTCATGATCAGAATGGGCACCGGCGCGAATTCCGGCGCGCCGAAGGCCATCGGCGCACTCAGCTCAAACCACGCGGCTTCGCTGACCCGATTGAAGTGAGTCATGCCGCAAGCCGCTGCGATCAGACTGCCGACGAACAGGCCGATCAACACGCTGAGGTTGCCGAGGAAGCCCTTGCATTTGGCATAGATCACCAGTGTCACGCTGACCGTGGCCAGACCCAGCAACAAGTTCGCCGGATTGCCGAAATCCGCCGAGTCGGGATTGCCGCCGCCCAGCCAGATCGCCGCCGCCGGCATCAGCGAGATGCCGATAATGGTGATCAGACTGCCAATCACCACCGGCGGAAAAAACCGCAGCAAGCGACTGAACACCGGTGCCAGGGCAATGGTGATAAAGCCGGCGGCGATCACCGCACCGAAAATCTGACTGAGGCCGAATTCCTTGCCGATCATGATCATCGGCGCCAGAGCAATGAACGAGCAGCCCTGAATCAGCGGCAGCCGTGCGCCGAATTTCCAGAAGCCGAGAGTTTGAATCAGCGTCGCCACGCCAGAGGTCAACAGGTTGGCGTTGATCAGCAACACCACCTGCGCCGAGGTCAGGCCCATCGCACTGCCGAGAATCAGCGGCACCGCCACCGCTCCCGCGTACATCACCAGCACATGCTGCAAGCCAAACGTGAACAACTGTCGCAGTGGCAAAATTTCGTCCACCGGATGAATGCGTTGTGTGGTCATTTCACACGCTCCTGAAGGTGCGGCATCTGTTGAGATCGCGGGCATGCTCAGGGGCGTTTGAAAGTCAGATCCGCCCCGGAGATCGTTTGACGCGGGGCCATGGTTGAACGTTTATTGCGATGAACCAAATTAGCAACCATCGTTTTTTTCGATGGCACGAATCTGGCATTGGTGATCTGCTTTAACCCCCCATCCTCGACCCGGGAGTTCACCGCTTGCGCTTCTCACTCGATCAACTGTTGATGTTTGTCCAAGTGGTCAAAAGCGGATCGTTCTCCGCCGCCGGGCGCAAACTGGGCAAGACTCAATCGACCATCAGCGCGGCGATTGCCAACCTCGAAACCGACCTTGGCGTCGACCTGTTCGATCGCAGCAACCGCAGCCCTGCCCTCACCGCCAGCGGCCACAAACTCCTGGTGCAGGCCGAAGCCGTGCTCGAACGCTGCATGACCTTCGAAGCCCACGCCGATTGTCTTTCGGACAACGTCGAAACCAGCCTGACGCTCGCCATTGAAACGCCGTACGGGCCGATCATGCCGGTGCTCAAAGCCTTCGAAGCCGCGTTCCCCTTTGTCGACCTGATCATCCGCCATCCGGTTTACGGCGACGTCAGCGAACTGGTCAGCAGCGGCGAAGCGGTGCTCGGTGTGGCGTTCTCACAGCCCGGCTATCCCAAGGAGCTGGCGTTCCAGCAACTGGGCAAACTGATCATGCTGCACGTCTGCCATCCCGAGCACCCATTGGCGCAACTCGACAACGTCACCTTCGACGACCTGCACGTTCACCGGCGCCTGGCCTTCAGCGCCCACGCGAGCAAACTGCCGAGCAGTGAATACCTGCGTTCGACCCAGTTGTGGCAGGCGGAAAGTTATCTGGCGTTATTGGAAATGGTCCGCGCCGGGCTCGGTTGGGCCACCCTGCCCCGCCAGCTTGTTCAGCGTGAACTGGCCAAGGGTGAGCTGGTGGAGCTACAGCTCTCGGCGTATCCGCATACCGACTGGCAGATTGGTGTGGATTTGCTCTGGGCGCGGCAGCGGCCGCTGGGCAAGGCGGAGCGGTGGCTGAAGGAGAGATTGCAGGGGAATAAGGTGTATGAACTGGATCGCAATGGGCAGATCACCACGCTTTGATTAGGCTGTTCTCGGCGGTGAAAAAGAGGCCCGCCAAAGCGGGCCTCGATCAAGGGCTTTTGTAACTACGCCAGCTCAGCTGTTTCAGGCTGACCGGAGCTTGTCACACCGTTGCCGCTTCAACCGTTCTGGAACGCCACGCAAACCCCAACACCATCAGCAACCCCAAGCCCGCCATTGCCGCGCCAGCCAGGGAGATCGCCGGATAACCCAGGCCACTGCTGATCACCGCGCCGCCCAGCGCCGCGCCAATCGCATTGCCGAAGTTGAAGGCGCCGATGTTCACCGCCGAGGCCAGATTGGGCGCGTCCTTGGCCGCTTCCATGACGCGCATCTGTAGCGGCGGCACCAAGGCGAAGCTGGCAATACCCCAGATCAGAATGGCCACGGCGGCCGGCAGCGGCCAACGCATCAGTACGGTGAACGCCAACAACACGACAATCAGCACGCTCAGCGAGACGATCAGGGTGCGATCGATCGAGCGATCAGCGGCCTTGCCGCCCCACATGTTGCCCAGCGTCAAACCGACACCGTAAAGCATCAGCATGGCGGTGATGAAGGCGGTGGACGCATGGGTCTCGCTGCTGAGGATCGGCGCGATGTAGGTGAAGACGGTGAACATCGCGCTCGAGCCGACGACGGTCAGGGCCAGTGCGGCCAGCACCGGGCCGCGCCCCAATACCCGGATTTCCGCCATGACACCGACGCTTTGCGGCGCCCGCACGTTGGGCAAGGCGAACCACAACGCGGCCATGGTCAGCACGCCCAGGCCGGTAATGCCCCAGAACGCGGTGCGCCAACCGAACAGTTCGCCAAACCAGGCGGCCAGCGGCACACCGCCGATGGTCGCCAGAGTCAGGCCCATGAACATCGCCGCAACTGCGCCGGCACGTTTTTCCGGGGCGACCAGGGTGGCGGCAACGACGGAGCCAACGCCAAAGAAGGCACCGTGGTTCAGTGAGGTCACGACCCTGGCAACCATGAGGCTGTAGTAATCGGTGGCCAGGGCTGACATCAGATTACCCACGGTGAAAATCGCCATAAGCCCAATCAGCAGAGAGCGCCGGGGAATCTTGCCGGTGGTCAGGGTCATCAGCGGTGCGCCGAGCAATACGCCCAGCGCATAAGCACTGACCAGCAAACCGGCAGCGGGAATGGAAACGCCCAGATCCGCAGCGATCCCCGGCAACATGCCCATGGGGGCGAATTCTGTGACGCCGATGCCGAAGGCACCGATGGCGAGTGCAACGAGTGGTGGATTGATACGCATGGAAAACTCCTTATCTATGCCGCCAATGCTACGATCTCGTCTTTTAAGGCGGTAGATAGCATTTTTGGCAATCACCTTTGCGTAGGAGGCACAAGTGGATTTCAACGGCAGGTCAGGTGAAATGAGCGTGTTCACCACCGTCGCGCAGGAAGGCAGCCTCTCGGCCGCCGCGCGTGCGCTGGGCCTGACACCCTCGGCAGTCAGCCGGATCATTGCGCGCACCGAGCAACGGCTTGGCACTCGCCTGCTATTGCGCACCACCCGAGCGATCACCTTCACGGCCGAGGGCGAAGCGTTCCTGCGCGGCGCCCGGCGGATCCTCGCCGACATGGATGAGGTCGAAGAAGCCATTGCCGACCAAGGCGTGCCCAGAGGAAGATTGCGGGTCAGTGCCGCCCTTGGCCATGGACGCCTGGCCATCGTTCCGTTGGTCGCAGCCTTCAGCGCCCGTTACCCGAACATCGTCGTCGACCTCACCCTCGGCGATGAAGTGGTCGACATTCTTGCTGGACAAGCCGACGTCGCGGTGCGCTTCGGCCATCTGCCCGACAGCCCGCTGAGCGCACGCAGGATCGGCACCACCGGCCAGGTCGTGGTGGCGTCGCCCGAGTATCTGCAGCGCCACGGCGTCCCGCAAGAACCGGAAGACCTGCTCCAGCACAACTGCCTGCGCTTCAACTTCCGGCGTGCCGAACCCAACTGGCCGTTCATCCGCGATGGCAAAGCGTTTACCCTGAAGGTCAGCGGCAACATCGAATGCAGCAGCGGTGAAGCGCTGGCACAATTCGCGCGAATGGGCGCCGGCATTGCCCGTATCGGGGCGTTCAGCGTGAGCGAGGATCTGCAGCGCGGCGACCTGATTGCGCTATTGGAAGCCTGGAACCCTGGGGATCAGGAACCGATTCATGCGGTGTTCATCGGCGGCGCGGCGATGCCGGCGCGGGTGCGGTTGTTTGTGGACTTCTTGCTGGAGAATCATCGGATGTCAGCGCAGGCATAAGCTGATATTTGCGGATACTCGTGATGGTGGATGGCCGCCGTTAGAGACCGCTTTCGGGCAGGAGCAGACATCTGAATACCCGCACTTGTATATTTCCGACAGACCAATCTTCACCACCAACGCGCAGAATCGGGAAGGTACACATTCATGGATCAGAAAAATGGCCAGGCCGGCACTGCCGACTGGGTCATCCGCAGTGTTCAACCTGGAGGCATCGAGCGTATCGAAGCGTGGTTCGGCAGCCATGGCTACGATCCTCATCGACACGACACCTACTCGATCGGACGTACGTTGGCGGGCGTCCAGAGCTTTCACTACGTGGGCTCGTTGCGCCACGGTCTCCCCGGCAATACGCTCGTACTTCACCCAGACGAACTCCATGATGGCATGGAAGATGAATTCACGATCTTGCGGGAGAAGTAACAGTGCTATCCGATCCAGAGGCGCGCGTAGCGCTTAAAGAACTGATTGAAAAACACCTCAAGGACAGAGATCCCGATTACGACCGTCTGATCGAAATTGTTCAGGATCCTTCGCGGCAAGTTCCGATCAGGGGTGTGCTTGAGGGCATGAGACGCTACAGCAAGGTCCAGTACACGCAGCAGGACCTAGGGCTGATCGACGACCTTTTGTACATGTATGGCTGAGACAGAACATGCTGGTAGCGGGCATGGGCCGGCGTGACTGGTTATGCCACTCACGCTCTCTATAATGAGTCACCGGCCATGCCTGGAGCGCTTGTTATGTCACCTTTCCCTGATCAAAAATCTGCTGTCGTTTTACGCCGTGCTTCAAACTGCGATCTGGAAGATCTGATAGCCATTCGGATTGAGGCCATGCGCGAAAGCCTAGAGCGGCTTGGGCGATTTGATCCTGATCGCGCGCGCGAACGATTTCATAGTGGTTTCGACGCTAGCAGCACGCGCCGCATAGAAGTATCAGGTGATATGGTCGGTTTTGTCGTTCTCAAAGACCATCAGAGCGAGCTTCTGCTCGACCACTTGTATGTGATACCTAGCGCTCAAGGAGCAGGGATAGGCACCGAAGTTCTCACTCGGATTTTCAGAGAGGCGGATGAGATCGGACGCCCTATTAAAGTTGGCGCTCTCAAAGAAAGCGCTTCAAATCGCTTTTATATTCGCCATGGTTTCGTATTTGTCGAAAGCGGTGAATTTGATAATTATTATGTCCGCGCCAACAGTAATACCGTTCGTTTGGGCGACAGGCGGGATGCCCGTACAGATACTTTCGGGAGTGATTAATGAGCAATGCCCCCTGTGCTTTAGCTGCGCGCATGATTCGCAATTTCAATGATGTGCCGCTGCAATACGAGCGCCGCGACCCTCTTTACGAGAGCCATGGCGCGCGCCTCGGCACTGACACCGTCGCGCAGAAACTCGGTGCGTCGGTGGACATCGTCGCGCCAGGCAAGCGTTCTTGCCCCTACCACTTTCATTATGCTCAGGAAGAGATGTTCGTCATCCTGGAAGGGTTTGGCACCCTGCGCGTGGCGGGTGAAATGTTGCCGATCCGAAGCGGCGACGTCATCTTCATTCCGGCCGGCCCCGAATATCCGCATCAGATCATCAACACCTCGGATGCACCGCTGAAGTATCTGTCCATTGGCACCCGAGAAACCCCCGAAGTCTGCCAATACCCGGACTCCGGCAAATATCAGGCGATGGTCACAATCAATGGAGCGCGCGCGTTCACCGCTGTGCAGCGGCCCGGGACTACGCTTGATTATTGGGACGACGAACCATGAGGGCGCCGTGTTGATGAAGCTTGCCTGAGAAATGAATCAGGGAAGTCTAGTGACACTACATCTGGTTGGAGCGGTCATTTGCTTTTGCCTATCCAACGTTTTGTATAACCTCGGGAAATTCGTTTCGTACTCCGCATTGCAATATCCAGGTTCCCGATATGCAGACTGACCAAAACAGACTACTCGCCCTCGCATTCCTAGAGATCAAGACTTTACTTGTTGATTATCTGGGTAGCGTTGTAGACGCTCCGACGAATGTTCGCGTGGCGGCGCATATTGCCTATGCACTTCATAACGAGGCGGAGGCTGTTTACAACAATGCTGACTTTGCGCTCGATGGCGCATCCCAAAAAATCGCTGCGATCGATCAAATTTTAGGTGTCACTAACGGCGCCGCGCTATTGGGCAGATTTGATATCGAAACCTAAGTCATTCCAGATAATGCCAAGCCAAGATGACTGCTATTGGCCGATAGCAGCCAATCACGAATGGCAGATTTCGCCCCAGCTTTTAAAACAAACGGAAGCAAGTATTCAGCTTACTGTCTGTGAGGTGCAACCCGCAGCAGTCGGCCGCATGGGTGGATCGCTTGCGCGTTTTTTCAGCTCTTTACGTGTACTTGCGAGAAGCACTCTCCTGATTGACTAACGGCCTTGCCACTCCAGACCGCTGATGGAATGCAGACGAGGCCATCCAACAGCAACCGAGCCGTGCGCATCAGCCCGTACCCGAGCAATCGCTCGTCCTGCCAGCGCAACGCCACAGTGAACTCGCCCGTCGGATGTTCGATCGACAGGCGTTTCACGTCGCCCTCCTCCACAACCGCCATGTCCGCCGCCACACTGCCTTTGATCAGGCAGGCTGCAGCCACGCTGACCGCGCCGAACACGCCAATGCTGCTGTGGCAGCGATGGGGAATGAAACTGCGTGTGGTGATGGCCCCACCCACCTGCGGCGGTGCAATCAGGCACATCTTCGGCACGTTGCGCTGACTCACATCACCCAGATTCATGCGCTGCCCCGCTTGCAGGCGGATAGACTCCAGACGCTGTTTCAGTGAAGCATTGACGTCGAGTTGCGCGGGACTCTCATAGCCACTGCAACCAAGCTCTTGCGCGTTGATCAGCACCACGGGCATGCCGTTATCGATGCAGGTCACTTCGACGCCGTCGATCACGTCCCGGGCGTTACCAGTCGGCAACATGGCACCGCAACTGGCGCCAGCGACATCCTCGAATTCGACAATCAACGGCGCGGCCTGCCCCGGCACGCCGTCGATACGCGCGTCGCCGTCGTAGCACACCTCACCATCAGACGTTGGCACATGGGCGATGGCGATCTGTCCGGTGTTTTCCATGTAGATCCGCACTGGGGTGACGTCGGCTGTCGCCGCCACCAACCCGCGCTCGATGGCGAACGGACCGACACCGGCGAGGATGTTTCCGCAGTTCTGACCGTAATCGACACGCGGCTCATCCACCAGCACCTGGCCGAAAAGGTAATCGACATCGGCACCCGCGCGGCTCGACGGTCTGATGATCGCCACTTTGCTGGTCAGCGAATCAGCGCCGCCAATGCCGTCAATCTGCCGCGCATCCGGCGAGCCCATCACCGCCAGCAGCACGCGGTCTCGCAGCGCAGGTTGTTGCGGTAAATCCTCGGCCAGAAAGTAAGCGCCTTTCGACGTACCGCCGCGCATCAGCAGACAGGGAATGCGGGTCTGCGCCATGCTCAGTCTCCCAGTTCTTCAAGGCTGTCGACGTAACGCAAACCCTTTTCCGCCAGGCGCGCGCGCATGTTGTAGATGTCCAGACCCAGTTCGCCCTTGGCCAGGCGCAGGGCCTTCTGTTCCTCCAGATCGGCGCGGGCACGACTGGCTTCGACGACTTGCAGCAGCTGGGTGCGTCGCACGACCACCACACCATCGTCATCAGCAACCACCACGTCACCCGGATGGACCAGTTGCCCACCGCACACCAGCGGCAGGTTGACCGAGCCCAGGGTTTCTTTGATTGTGCCTTGGGCGCTGATGGCGCGGGACCAGACCGGGAAGCCCATTTCGCGCAGGGTGTGGGTGTCGCGCACGCCCGCATCAATTACCAGCGCCCTAACGCCGTGGGCTTTGAGCGAGGTGGCCAGCAGGTCGCCGAAGTAGCCGTCGGTGCACGGCGAACTCGGCGCGACCACCAGAATATCGCCGGGCCGGCATTGTTCGACGGCCACATGGAACATCCAGTTGTCACCCGGCGCAACCAGCACCGTGACGGCTGAACCACTGATCACCGTGCCCTGCTGAATGGGTCTGATCGAAGTCGCGAACAGGCCTTTGCGACCCTGCGCTTCATGAATGGTCGCCACGCCGAAGCGTTTCAACTCATCGATTAGCGCTGCTTCGGCGCGCTGAATATTGCGCACGACAACGCCAGTCTTACCGATATGTTCGCTCATCCCAGATTCTCCGTGACACGCGGGAAAATACTCTGGTAACCCTCGCCATAGACGATGTTGCGGGTTGAGGTGATCCCGACATTACGTTTGGCTTGCACACCACGTTGCTGGGCAACGCGCGTGTAGTACTCCCACAAATGCTCCTGCCCGGCCATGCACTGGATGGCCGCGTACTTCTGGTCCCAGACATCAGTGATGTCGAGCAGCACATCGGGGCGCCATTCGCATTGTTCGGGCTGGTGCGGCTCGAAACTGTAAACCGGCGGTGCGCCGACGATTTTCTCACCCGGTTTATAGCCTTCGGCCTGGGCGATGATGCGCGCCTCCTGCGTGAGGTTCATGGCCAGCGGGTGATCGTAGTTGTACGGGTCCTTGAGCGAGTGGCTGAGAACGAACTCCGGTTGCACCCGGCGAAAAACATCGGCTAGACGGAACAAGGTTTCCTTGTCGGCGCGCATCGGGTAATCGCCGATATCGAAGAACTCGACACTGGCCCCGAGAATGTCGGCGGCGGCCTGAGCCTCTTCGCGACGTGCGGCTTTGACCTTGTCTTCGCTCATCTCGCCCTTGCGCCACAACTTGGCGGATTCGCCGCGCTCACCGAACGACAGGCAGACGATGTGAACGTGGTAACCCTGCTGTGCATGCAGAGCGATGGCGCCACCGGCACGCCAGACAAAATCGGCTGAGTGGGCGCTGACAACCAGCGCGTTTTTGGTTGAATCGATCATTGCGGATTCTCCTCTTGCGTTGCGAAAGAGCATCGCATCGCCCCCCGCCGACGGAGTAATGCGTTCGAGTGTTCGAGGTATGCGTTTTTTTTATTGCCACTCAAACATGCCGGCGGCATAGTCGCCTGAACCGCCGATCCGCAGAGTCCTCGCCCGATGGAAAACCCCGAACTGCCAAATCTGATGCACGTGCGTGCCTTCGTCCGCGTAGCTGATCACGGCAGCGTCTCCAAAGCATCAGTCGCGCTGTACCGAGCGCAATCAGTGGTCACCCGCTCCATATCGGAATTTGAAGCCCGCCTGGGCGTGACGCTGTTCGAGCGCCACGCCAACGGTATGCGCCTGACCGATTTCGGTGAACGCTTGCTACCCCGTGCGCGGAGGGTATTGGCGGAGCTTGGGAGCGTGCCGACATTGCTCGGCCAAGGTGAGAAAGCCGCGATTGAACCGCTTTATCTGTTCCAGGCACGACGCCTGCAAGTGTTCGTCAAACTCTGTGAAACCCAGCATATGCAGACAGTGGCCAACCTGCTGGGGCTGAGTCAGCCTGCGGTCAGTTCGACGCTGAAAGTGCTGGAAAACGGCTGCGGCCAATCGCTGTTCGAGCGCACGCCACGCGGCTTGCAGCCGACCCGCGCCAGTCATGACATCCTGTTTGCAATCCGCCGTGCGTTGAACGAGTTGCGCCATATCGACAGCGACATCACCGCCCTTCGCGGTGCCTTGCACGGTGTTGTGCACGTCGGCGCCCTGCCCCTCGGCCGCACGCGCATCCTGCCCGAGGCCATCGTGCGCCTGATGGCAGAGCATCCCGGCATTCAAGTGATCACCAATGAGAGTCCCTTCGACCTGCTGGCGACCGAGTTGCGTGCCGGCGATGTGGATTTCATTTTGGGTGCGCTGCGCTCATCGACCTATGCCAGCGACCTGGTCGGCGAGTCACTGCTGACGGAAGAAATGGTCGTGCTTGCGCGGCGTGATCATCCGCTCTGCGGCAACGGCGATTTGCAGAATCATCTGGGCAACGCGCGCTGGGTATTGCCTCGCGCCGGCTCACCGGCGCGGACGATGCTCGAGGAATGCTTCGCCAGTTTCGGCATTCCTGCGCCTTCCCCGGTGGTGGAAAGCGCCGACATGGCGATCATTCGCGGACTGTTGTTACGCTCGGACATGCTCGCGGCCGTTTCAGCGCATCAACTGGAACAGGAAATCGCTAGCGGCGAGTTGTGCATTTTGCCGCTGGAGTTGAAACAGACCGCCAGAGCCATTGGCCTGACCTACCGCAGCGGCTGCCTGCACTCACCGGTGGCGCAGGCGTTGATGGAAATGATCCGCCGGGTGATCCAGGCACAGGCCGCTGAGGCGCTTAAAGCAGGCTCAACGGATAGCTGATGATCAAGCGATTCTCGTCGAACTCATTGCTGCTGTAATCGCGGCGAATGCTCGAATTGCGCCAGCGCAGGTTGAGGTTCTTCAACGCACCGCTTTGCAGTGTGTAGCCACGATTGGAGCCCAGCGTCCAGTCACCCAGTGGTTGGCAATGAACCAAGTAATCTGACCGCCACGAAAGGTTTGTGGCAACCAGCGACCGTCGTCGGAACGCAATATCGGCAACACTGGCATCCACTCGCCGAGCTACGCCCGCATGAGCCGGGCGCAGTGAAGTCATTCAAGGGTGTTGCGAAGCGGCCCGGAGCGAGCCGTCGATGACGCCGTGACGTTAGCGCGGGGCCTTGCCCGCTACCGAATAGAGCACCTGCTGATTACGGGTTTTCATGAATTCCTCGAGGCTTTGTCCGCGCATTGCCGCGTATATCTGCAGATTCGGCACCCCGACCACGGCAGCGAGTTTTTCCAGCACGAAAAAAATCGCCCCGTAGTGAATCAATCCGCGCCAGTCGCGGCGGCGCAGCAGATCCCGCTCTTCATCGCTCAGCCCTGCTTCATCGAACAGCGCTTCGGGTTGGTCGAGGAAACGCTGACGCCAATGCGGCTCGATCATGCGGTGCAAAAACTTGTTCAACCGATAACCCTTGGCGCTGCGTTCCAGGGTGAATGGATAGGTGCCTTCGAGCTTCTCGATGCCTGCCAACTGATGCTGCATGTGCTGCAAATGCCGCGCAATGACGTCGACGGGAACGGGCCGATCCTGATTTTCCAGCAGCAGTGTGGCAATGCCGGTCATCGACGGCAGGTAGTAATCCTGGTGCAGGTTTTTCACCGTGGCCGACAGCGCGCCGCGCATGATCAGCCAGGTGATCACTTCCGAACCTTCCATGCCTCCCAGCGCGGCGTACTCGGCATGGGTCATTTCGGTCAGGCGCTCGGGATCGTTGACCAACAGATCAATGAACTGCTGGTCCCACTCCGGGTTGTTGAAACCACAGCGTTCGCCGTGCACCTGGTGGGAAACGCCGCCGGTCGCGACGATGGCCACTTTCAAGTCCTCGGGGTAGCTTTCGATCGCCCGGCGCAGCGCCTGGCCCAACTTGTAGCAGCGCCGCGCACTCGGCACCGGGAACTGCAACACGCCAACCTGCAGCGGCACGATCTCCACCGGCCAGTCCGGCTCGCACGGCAACAGTGCCGACATCGGCGAGAAGAAGCCATGATCGAGCGGCTTGTCACGGAAGAAACTCATGTCGAACTCATCCGCTACCAGGCTCTCGCCGATGTGCCGCGACAGCGCCGCATGGCCAGCGATCCCCGGCAACTCGCGTGGATTACCGCCCTCATCGGCGACTTCGTAACGCTCATCGACACCGAGGGAAAATGCACCATAGTGATCAAAGAAAAACGACGTCACGTGGTCATTGAAGATATAGAACAGCACATCCGGCTGCTGCTCCTTCAGCCACACCTTGATCGGCTCGAAGCCACGGAAGATCGGCGCCCAGGCGGCCTCATGCTGCTTGTCGTGATCGACCGCAAAGCCGATGGTCGGGGTGTGAGATACAGCAAGGCCACCAATGATGCGTGCCATAACGAGTTCCTTTGTCGAAAAAGATTAATGCGTCAGCAAGGCCCGATTGACTCGGCGCCGTGCATGACCGTTGGCCATGATCGCCAGTGCAGCGATAAAGGCAGGCACGCTCAACAGGGCAAACAGCAGCGGCAACCCCTGCCCGAGGCTGAGCACCGCGCCACCGATGAGTGAACCAAAGATAGCCCCGAAGCGGCCGATACCCAGCATCCAGCTGACGCCCGTGGCGCGGCAATCTGTCGGGTAGTACCCCGGCGCGAAAGCATTGAGGCCGGTTTGCGCCCCACTCATGCAGAAACCTGCCGCCACCACGCCGAACGCCAGCAGACTGGATTCGAGGCTGAAGGCGCCCAGCAGCAGAATGAAAGCGCCACCCAGTGCGTAGGACGTGGCAATTACCGCGTTCGGATTGCGCCGGTCCATCGCCCAGCCGACGACGATGGCGCCGACGGTACCGCCAATCTGAAACAGGCCGGTGATGGTCGCGGCGCGTTCGATGGACAGCCCACCTTCACGCAGCAGGGTCGGCATCCAGCCCATGGTCAGGTAGATCACCAGCAACCCCATGAAGTAAGTCGCCCACAAAGCGAGCGTGCCGAAGCGATAGCTTTCGGTGAACAACAAGCGCAGCGGTGCTTTTTGCTGAGCCTGCGGTTCGGCGATGACAAATTTCGTCGCTGCGCTAAACGTGCCGCCCAGCTTGTTCAGCACCTTGGCGATCTGGCTGGCGGGCGCGTTGCGTGCGGCGAGAAAGCGCGCCGACTCAGGCAGCAACAGCCACATCAAGGGCAGCAGCAACATCGGCAGAATCCCTCCGGCAAGCAACACCGACTGCCAGCCGTGGTGGGGAATCAACCACGCGGCGAGAAATCCGCCCAACCCCGACCCCATATTGAATCCGGTGAACATGATCGTGATGAACAGTGACCGATTGCGTTCCGGCAAATACTCGGACAGCAGTGTGGTGGTGTTGGGCAACGCTGCGCCCAGCGCCACACCGGTCAGCAGACGCAAGGCAGCCAGCTCGTAGGGATTACGTGCAAAGGCGCATGCCAGGCTCAGCACGCTGAAGCCAGTCACTGCCGTCAGTAGTACCTTTTTGCGGCCGATTCGGTCGGCGTAAGGGCCAGCGGTCAGCGCGCCGATCGCCAGCCCAATCATGCCCGCGCTCATCACCGGGCCAAACGCCGCTTTCGAAAGCCCCCACTCTTGAATCAGCGAGGGGGCAATAAACCCCATCACCGCGACGTCGAAGCCATCGAAAAGCACTATGAAAAAACATAAACCCATAATCAGCCACTGGTACGGCACCACTTTTCGGTTGTCGATCCACGCTTTGATATCGACCGTTTCACTCGTCATGCTCTCACCTTCTTATTTTTGTAGAAGTCCCGACGGACAAGGCCTGTAAGTAGACCGTCCACGCTGAACGCTGACGGTGACTGTAAAGCCGCAGGTATACCGCCCGCCTCTGGGAAATCCTTAAGCAGGTATCGGTTTTTCTTATCGCGGGATCAACAGAGATAAGCTGAGCTTGGCAGAGCGAGGGTTGATGACCGTGGCGCGAGCGGCCGCTAGAGGGTGACAAAATGCCAACAGCCCTTATGTAACCCGAAAACACGCCGATACCGTGCTGCAGCACGGAAGCACCGCAGCAGCACTTACTTCATGGACGGCAGGAACCCGAACAATGTTGGAATACCTCTGGCGCAGCATCCATTCCCCGGACTACTTGCCCAACGTACTGGACTGGATGCTCCATATTCTCCTCAGCCCGTTCATGGTGATCATGTGCCTGATGGTCGGCGCGCTGGCCGGTAAATGGTGGAGAGCACTGCCCTACGGCAGTCTGACTTGCTATGTGGTCTTTCTGAGCCGGTCTTCTTTCTATCGGTGGGAAAGCATTTTCCCCATAGCCGGCCTGCCTGCGCTCGCCATAGATGGCGCACTGCTTGCGCTCCTCGGCTTCTATTTGAAAGGCGTACTAAGAACCCGCGCAGAAGCAAAACCCGAAGGCCATTGGCTGCGCAGGCTTTCTCAAGGCCTTAAGGTCGTCGTGCGGACAGTCATGGTGATGTTCTGGGGAGTCGTCGTGCTGTTTGTCGTGGTCTTCACTGTCTCGGTCGCGACCCAACCGTCATTGGTGCACTGAGCAGCCTTCCGCTGGCCAGGGTCTGTACGAAAAAGTGCCCGGTGGTTAGCGTTCAAATCGTCCAGACGCTGGATGCATTCTTTTACTCGCAGCCCCTACAGAGTGATGCCATTCGCGCCAATGCGAACGCTGAACGCCTCGTATTTGCCTAAGGCCTGTCGCCTGAGTAGAATGCGATTAATTATCAATCATGTACTTTCCGGGGATTCGATGCGCAGCGATGAAACGCTAGGTACTGCAGATCTAGGGCTGCTCTATCGCACCCACCACTCGTGGTTACACGGCTGGCTGATCCGACGCATTGGATGTCGCGATAACGCAGCAGATTTGGCGCAGGACACCTTCGTACGTCTGCTCAAATCCCGTCAGACCAGCCCCTTGCGCGAACCACGTGCCTATTTGAGCAGTATCGCCCGCGGACTGATGATTGATCAGTATCGTCGTCGCGAACTCGAGCGTGCCTACCTGGAAAGCGTCACGTTGCTGCCTCAACACGAGGTTCCCTCGGAAGAAAGCCGGCTGCTGATTCTTGATGCGCTGGAGCGCATAGACCGCATGCTCAGCATGCTTAAACCAAGGGTTCGCCAGGCGTTTTTATTTGCCCGACTCGACGGTCTGACATGCGCGCAAATAGCCGAAAAGCTCGGTGTTTCCCGGGCGACGATTGAGCGCGACCTGGCCACGGCCCTGCAACACTGCTATCGCTTGCGTTATGTCGAGGCCTGAGCCGCAGGCGCTCGATCCGGCCATTGTTGAACAGGCGATCCAATGGCTGGTGCGCCTGCGCTTCAATCAAGCCGATGAACAAACACAGCACTCTTTTGAGCGCTGGCTGCAGCAGCGCCCAGAGCATGTGTTGGCGTGGCAGCGTGTGGAATCGCTTGGGGATGAATTTGCCGGCGTACCCGCTCAACTGGCGCGACAAACCCTTGATGGCAGCCATCAGGGAATGCGGCGGCGGGACAGCCTGAAGCTACTGGGCATATTGGCCACCGTTGGCACGGCAGCCTGGCTCGGCCGGGATTACACACCCGTACCTGCCATGCTTGCGCAGCAACGCAGCAGCACCGGCGAGCAACGTCGCTTCCAACTCGATGATGGCAGCCTTATCCAGCTCAATAGCGATAGCGCCGTCGACAGCGATTTCGACGCCCAGCGACGCCTGATCATCCTGCGACGGGGTGAAATCATCGTGAATGTCGGCCCGGATCAACACTCGCCGCAAGCGCGACCGTTCTGGGTGCAATCACGTGACGGGATCATGCGCGCTCACAGTTCCCGCTTTCTGGCACGCGAGCTTGACGAAGGCACGCTGGTCGCGGCTAAGGAAGGATCAGTCACGGTGTTCCCCGGCTCCAGTCAAAGTCCTGCGAGCCGTAGCGTTCAGGCAGGCAATCAACTGCTGTTTACCTCAAGTAGCGCCCGAACGTTCAGCGACAACGGCCTCGATCTGTGGAGCTGGGGTGACGGCGTGATCAGTGCGCGCAATATGCGCCTCAAGGATTTCATCGTGGAGTTGTCGCGCTATCGCCCCGGGGTATTGCGCTGCGCCGAAGAGGTCGCTGATCGCCGGGTTTCCGGCACCTTCCAGCTCGCCGACAACGATCAGGTCCTGGCATTGATCGCGCAGTCACTGCGCTTGCACATTGATTACCGAACCCGTTACTGGGTAACCGTGACCGCTGCTACCTGAGTCCATCAATTTTTTGTGCCGCGCGAAAAATAATGAGGTGGTTTCTCATTATCGTTCGACCTCTAAGGAAGGCCGGAATACAGGCCAGTCTGTCGATGTCCTTTCTTGGAGCGAGAAAATGAGTTCGTCCCCGGTTTCACAGCGCCATCCATTAAATCGTGCCTTGCAGGGTGCGATGCTGGGTTTGATCGTCAGCAGCTACGCATTGCCATCACTGGCGCAAACGTCGAGCGCTGACCACAGCAATCAAATCAAGCAGTGGAACATCGCTGCCGGCCCACTGGCGCCGGCGCTTGATCGCTTTGCGCGCGAGGCCGGCATCAGTCTTTCCTTCGACGCGTCGAGTGTTGCGAACCGCACCACCGCTGGCGTGAATGGCTCGCTCGATACGTCGGCAGCGCTGTCATCGTTGCTGCAGGGGAGCCAATTGCAGATCGAACAGCAAGGCCCGAATGCTTACTTGCTGATCCCTCAAGCCAAAACCGCCGGCCCGCTGGAACTCGACGCAACGGATGTAGAGGACTACCGCCTTGCCCCCCTCATCATCAATGCCAAGGTCAGGGTCAGTGCCGACGACGACGCCAACTCGGTGGTCGCCAAGGAACTCTGGGTTGGCGGAAAAGTGGCAACCAGCATTCTCAACACACCGGCATCGGTATCAGTTGTTACCAACAAGGAAATGGAGCAACGTAGCGTCAGCACCACGGAAGAGGCGCTGCAATACACGCCCGGCGTGATCACTGACTTCTACGGTACGGATGACCGCAATGACTATTTCCAGATCCGCGGCTTCCAGGCCACCACTTACCGTGACGGCTTGACCCTGAGTTCGATGCGCGGCGTACGCGAAGATCCATTCGCTTATGAGCGCATCGAGATTCTGCGTGGTGCCAACTCCACCCTGTTTGGCCCGGCGGACCCTGGCGGCTCGGTAAACTTCGTGAGCAAACAGCCGCGCTTCGAGCAGTTTGGCCAAGGCTATGTGACCTACGGTTCGTTTGACCATGTCGAGACAGGCATCGATGTCGGGGATGCACTGAACGACGAGAAAACCCTGGCCGGCCGTTTTACTGCCAAAGGCCAAAACAGCGACCGCGAGTACGATCACTCGCAGGACGATAACCAGTTGTTTATGGGTGGCCTGACCTGGGCACCGACGGATTACACGTCGGCGACGATGATTCTGGACTACCTGAAAACCGAAAGTTCGCCCAACAGTGGCGGTTATCCGCTGGACAAGGAATACGACCGCAGCAAGTTTTATGGCGAGCCCAGCTACAACTTTCACGATGTCGAGCGCACCAGTCTCAGCGGTAACGTCACCCATGACTTCGACAACGGCTTCGTACTGCGCAGCAATCTGCGTTACAGCAAGTTGACCGATGATTTTGGCTACGTTTACCTCAGCGACAGCGCCGCACGTGTCGGTACTACCGTTGACCGCTATCAGTTTGGAACGGACACCGAAGCCGACCAGTTCAACGGCAATCTGATGCTGCAATACGATGCCCGCTTCGAGAACATCGACAGCAGCAGCCTGGTGGGCGTGGAGTACCTCGATTCGACCACCAAGGAAAGCTCGGTCTACGCCCCGACGACCTCGATTGACATTGCCAACCCCGTGTTTACTGGCGTTTCACGCTCAATCGCGCCATATGCCGTCAACAAGCGAGACGCGACCACCAAGGCCGTATTCCTTCAGCAGAACCTGTCGTTCTACGAGCGTTTCATCGTCACCGGGGGTGTGCGCAACGACTCGATGGACCTGACCAGTAAAGGCTTGCAATCCACTGAGAAAGACACCTTCTCCGAAACCTCCTACCGAGGTGCGTTGACCTATATCGTCAACGACGAGGTGTCCACTTATATCAGCATGGTGGAATCGGTCTCGCCGCCGCAGGTTGGCGTCACACCGCAGACGGGCCGGCAGTACGAAGTGGGCGTGAAGTATGCGCCGATGGGGATGGACGCCCTGTTCTCCGCAGCCGTTTATGACCTGACCCAGGAAAACGTCACCATCGCCGTGGTCCTGCCGAGCGGCATCATTGAGCAACAGACGGTAGGCGAATCGCGTGCGCGCGGTCTCGACCTGGAAGCCAAGGCGCAGGTGACGCAGAACCTCAGCCTGATCGGTGGTTATTCCTATATGGAGTCCGAGGTACAGCGCGGTTCGTTGTACGACGGCAGCTCCCTGAAGGGTAATGAGTTCGCCACGGCACCCAAGCATTCCGCTTCGCTCTGGAGTTACTACGACGTGCCAAGCACTGATGTCAGCGTTGGCTTGGGGGCGCGCTACGTCGGCTCTTATTACTTCGATGCCGCCAACTCCGGCAAAAGCGATGGCACCACGCTGTTCGACGCCGCGTTCAACTACAAGATCGCCAAGGGCACCGACCTTGCGGTGAACGTCAGCAACCTGCTGGATGAGCAGCACGTGGTCGGTTCCGGCACAGCGAACTTCTACAACCCGGGTCGCGAGATTACCGCCAAAGTGAGTTACAAGTGGTAAGCAGGCGTGTAGGCCTTTTTCCCATATAGAAAGCAGTGCCCGCTTAACCGCGGGCACTGTCAATTTTCGCGATCGAAGACTCGGTCAAGTCTGGCTTCATTGGGTCAACGAGCTGCGCCAGTACAGATGCTGAAAACTGACGTTCTACACTCGCCCAATTTCAGATGGGCATCAAGCTCCCGCTGGCGCATTCGCCTCAACAAGATGAACCTCCGTGGCATTGCGCCCCGCCAACCAGGCCAGCACTGACGCAACAACCAACACCGCGGCACTAAGCTCGAACGTAGCTTTATAACCACTCAAATCAAAAGCCAGACCACCAACGATCGCGCCTCCCGCGATCGCCAGTTGAACAATCGCCACCAGCAAGCCGCCTCCGGCTTCCGCATCATCCGGCAGCGTCTGCGCCAGCCATGTCCACCAGCCGACCGGCGCGGCCGTGGCGACCAGTCCCCAGAGGCCGAGCAACACGGCGGTCAGCACCGGTGACTTGCCGAAGCTAACCAACGCCAGTGCGATGGCCGCCATGATCAGCGGGATGACGGTCAACGTGCGGTAGAGGCCGCGGCCCATAAACCGTTCGATCAAAAAAGTGCCGATAAAACCGGCCAGTCCCAACCCCAGCAGCATCAAGGACAACGTTGAGACACTGACGCCCGTCACGCCTTCAAGAAAGGGTCGCAGATAGGTGAACAGCATGAACTGGCCCATGAAAAACACGCTGACGGCGACCATGCCCAAGGCCACTGGCAATTGCTTCATCAACCGCAGAACGTTGCCGCTTCCGGCCTGGCGCTCAGCCTTGAACGATGGCAGGCTGATCATCAGCCACACGGCGGCAAGCACCGCGACCGGAACCACACAGAAGAATGCGCCACGCCAGCCAATCAGCGAGCCAAGAAAGCTGCCCGCCGGAGCGGCGATTACGGTGGCCAGCGCGTTACCGCCATTGACGATGGCCAGCGCTCGCGAAACCTGTTCAGGCTTCACCAGACGTATTGCGGTCGCCGCCGACAGCGACCAGAAACCGCCAATCGCGATCCCGATCAAGGCCCGCCCAACCATGAATGACGGATAACCCGGCGCGACTGCGACGACCGTACCGGAGACGATCATCAGTAAGGTCAGGCCCAGCAGCAATTTCTTGCGTTCGACGCGAGCAGCGACCGAGGCAATCAGCAGGCTGGTGATCAAGGCAAAGGCACCGGACACGGAAATGCCCTGCCCGGCCTGGCCTTCGGTGATGTGCAGGTCGGCTGCAATCGGTGTCAGCAGGCTGACCGGCATGAATTCTGAAGCGACCAAGGCGAATGCGGCCAGCGACATGGCCAGCACAGCGCTCCAGCCGCCGGTTCTTTTAGAAGGATCTGTAGAAGGAAACGTCATGGGAACTACCTGTGGTGCGAAAAACCTGTGGATGTGATGCGCAGGGGCAAGCAGCTTGAAACCCATTCGGGCACTGCCCCTGTAACAGATAGACACATTCTCCCGGTCAATCCGGCCCTTCCCTAGCGCATTCCTCTTGAATGCTTGCCTGATCCTCTGGCGATGCAGGGTGATGGATAGGAAACGTCTCGCGCGCGGATTAGAGTTCGGTCAACAGGAGTGACCCGACATGATCCCTACCCCTCTGCCCCAGGACTCGCCTTTGGCGTTGCACATCGACCCGCGCGTGAGTGCACCGGGTGACTTCGCCACGGCCATACCCGGCTTGTCGCTGTTTCGTCGCGACCAGCCAGCGCCGCCCGTGGTGTGCATGATCGAACCGAGCCTGATTCTCGTCGGTCGCGGTGAAAAGCGTTTGTGGGTCGGTGGCGAGGGTTACAGCTACGACCCTTCGCGGTTTCTGGTGACCTCACTGGACCTGCCCGCCAACTCCGAAGTGATGCTTGCCAGTCCCCAGCAGCCCTGTGTCGGCCTCGTGTTGAAACTGGATGTCAGCATGCTCGCCGAGGTCATCACCAAAAGCGGCCTGCCTGCCAAACGGCAGCCAGCAACGGGCACGGGCGCCGCGATTGGCAGCCTGTCGTCTGCGCTGGAGGGCGCACTTGATCGCCTGCTGGCATTGCTCGATGAACCCGAGGCGATCCCGGTGCTGGCGCCGCTGATTCTGCGCGAAATCCACTATCGGCTGCTGCACACCGACCAAGGCGCACGGCTGCGGCAGATCACGGCCGTCGATGGTCAGGGTTATCGCATCGCCAAGGCGATTGACTGGCTCAAGGTCAACTACACCGATGCCCTGCGCATCGACGATCTCGCCGCGCGGGTGCAGATGAGCGCGCCGACCTTTCACCATCATTTCCGTCAGCTCACCGGCATGAGCCCACTTCAGTATCAGAAGTGGCTGCGGCTCAACGAAGCGCGGCGGCTGATGCTGGTCGAGCGCCTGGACGTTTCGCGGGCGGCGTTTGCGGTCGGCTATGAAAGTCCTTCGCAGTTCAGCCGCGAATATGGCCGGCTGTTCGGCACCGCGCCGAGTCGTGACATCGCCCTTCTGCGCGGTCAGCCATTTGAAGCAGAAGCCCTCGGCACAGTAGCGAATTGAACGAAAAACGGTGATGCGCCTCGCCGCGTGTCACCGCTCATAACAATGCACGTCAACCGATGATCAGCGGGTGAATCATGGAACTACGAATCAACCAGAAGACCTATCAGGTCGATGCCGACGCCGATACACCCTTGCTGTGGGTGATCCGCGATGATCTGGGCATGACCGGGACCAAGTACGGCTGCGGCCTGGCGCAATGCGGCGCCTGTTCGGTGCTGGTGGACGGCAATGTGGTGCGCTCGTGCGTCACGCCGGTGGCGGGTGTCGTCGGCCGCGAGGTCACCACGATTGAGGCCATCGAAAGCGATGACGTGGGCAAACGGGTGGTGTCGACTTGGGTCGATCTGCAAGTCGCGCAGTGCGGTTACTGCCAGTCCGGGCAAGTGATGGCCGCCACCGCGTTGCTCAAACAGAACCCCAAGCCGAGTGATGCGCAGATCGAGGCGGCGATGGTCAATCTGTGCCGCTGCGGCACTTACAACGCCATTCATGCCGCCATGCATGAGCTGGCCGGCAAGGGAGACGCGTGATGACCGTTCGAATCGACCCTTCACTGCAAGCCTCAGCACTGGACCTGCGCGAACCGATCAATGTATCGCGCAGGCGTTTTCTGACCGGAACTGCCGTCGGCGCGCTGGTCCTCGGTTTTGGTCTGCCGCTCGGTACAACGCGCGTGCAAGCTGCCGTTGCAGCGGCGACGGCCGAACGCGGCACGCAGGTGCCGGCGTTTCTCGAAATCCGCCCGGACAACCGCGTGCGTCTGCTCTGCCCGTTCATGGAAGGCGGACAAGGCACGTTCACGGCGATGGCGCAAATCGTCGGTGAAGAGCTGGATGCCGACCCGGCGACCTTTCTGGTAGAAGCCGCACCGCCCGGCGAAGCCTATGTAGTGTTGGAAAACGGCATGCGCATCACCGGCGGCAGTATGTCGGTGCGCATGAGCTACCCGGTCATGCGCCGCCTCGGCGCCCTCGCCCGCGCCATGTTATTGCAGGCGGGCGCGCAGCAACTTGGCGTGCCGGTGAGCGAGTTGAGCACCGAGCCGGGCAAAGTCGTGCATGCCAAGTCGGGCCGCTCGCTGGCCTACGGTGAACTGGCTGAGCGGGCGATGGATCTGCCGGTTCCTGATCCGGCCTCTGTGAAGCTGCGCGATCCGAGCCAGTTCCGCTGGATCGGCAAACCGGTGAAGCGCCTCGATGCCTACGACAAGTCCACCGGCAAGGCGCTGTACAGCATCGACCTGAAGGTCGACAACATGCTCCACGCTGCCGTGCAACACGCCCCGCGTCTGGGCATGACCGTGGGCAACCTGCGCAACGAAGAGCAGGTCAAGGCAATGAAAGGCGTGCATTCCGTGCATCGTCTGCCGGGTGCCGTGGCGGTAGTCGCCGAGCGCTGGTGGCACGCCAAACGTGCGGTCGAGGCGATCCAGGTCGACTGGCAAGAACCAACGGCCGAGAGCAAAGTGCGGCCGATGCCCGCCGACTTTTCCAGCGATGCCTGGTTCAAGCGCCTTGCTGAAGATAAAGGCCCGGCCAAAGATGATGAAAACCAAGGCGACGTGGCTGCGATGCTCAAGGGAAGCAAAACCCTGATCGATGCCACTTACCACAACCAGTATTTGAACCACGGCCAACTGGAACCGCCTTCGGCACTGGCCCGATTCAACCCGGACGGTTCGCTGGAAGTCTGGCTGCCGAATCAGGCGCCGGACATGTTCCGCGCCGACATCGCCAAACGCACAGGCCTCGATATTTCGCGCATCACCTTGCATTCGCCGCTGCTGGGCGGGTTCTTCGGCCGGCATTTTCTCTACGACTCGGCCAGCCCCTACCCTCAGGCAATCGCGCTGGCGAAAGCGGTTGGCCGCCCGGTCAAACTGATCTGGAGTCGCGAGGAAGAGTTCCTGCGTGACGTGCTGCGCCCGGTTGCCGCAGTGAATTTCCGCGGCGCGCTGGACGCCGACGGTTGGCCGCTGGCAATCGAAGCGATCAGTGCCACCGAAGGCCCGACCGAAGCCCTCGCCGGTAAACAGGGTGAAAAACTCGACCCCACAGCGCTTGAAGGCTTGTCGGGCAAGTCCTACGCGATCCCCAACAAACGCATCGCGCAGATCTACGTCAAAGGCCCGGCGATGCTCGGTTACTGGCGTTCGGTGGGCAATTCGCTCAACGACTTCTTCTATGAATCGTTCCTCGATGAACTGGCTGACAAGGGCGGCAAAGACCCGTTCGACCTGCGCCTGCATTTGCTGCGTGACAACAAACGCCTGACCACGCTGCTGCAAGCGGTGGGTGAACTGTCGGGCGGCTGGAAGCGTGGGCCGTTTACCGCCGAGGATGGCAGCAAACGTGCGCGCGGCGTGGCCATGGCTTCGCCGTTCGGTACGGAGACGGCGGTGATCGCCGAGGTGTCCATCGAGAACGGCCAGGTCAAGGTGCACGACATCTGGCAGGCGATTGACCCGGGCAGCATCGTCAACCCGGCGATTGTCGAAGCTCAGGTCAATGGCGCCGTGGCGTTGGGACTGTCGCAAACCCTGGTGGAAGAAGCTGTGTGGATTGATGGCAAACCCCGGGCGCGTAACTACGACTTGTATCCGATCCTGCCGCCTGCGCGGATGGCTCGGGTCCATGTGCGTGTGGTCGAGAGCGGGGAAAAAATGGGTGGCATCGGTGAACCGCCGTTGCCAGCGGTCGCGCCTGCCGTCGCCAACGCAGTGGCTAGGCTAACCGGTCAGCGGGTGCGCAGCCTGCCCATGAGCCGACACACCTTCACTTGATCAGCGCCGGAGCGTCCATGAATAACAGCCGATTCGCAAGAACCGCAGGCTGGCTGGCAGTGCCGTGCCTGGTCGCGGCAGGCCTGCTGGCCTGGTATGTCACCCGCGAGCCCGTCTCGCGCCTTGAAACCCATCAGATCGCCGTGGCCGACATCGACCCGGCACTGGTCGCGCGTGGCGAATACGTCGCCCGGCTCAGCGATTGCGTGGCCTGTCACAGCGTGCCGGGCGGTGCGCCGTTCGCTGGCGGCCTGGAAATGGCCACGCCGCTGGGCTCAATCCATGCGACCAATATCACCCCGGACACGGAAACCGGCATTGGCCACTACAGCCTGGCGGACTTCGACCGAGCGGTGCGCCACGGCGTGGCGCCCGACAGTCGCCGTCTGTATCCGGCGATGCCCTACCCGTCCTACGCCAAGCTCAGTGACGATGATGTGCGTGCGCTGTATGCGTTCTTCATGAAAGGCGTGGCGCCGGTTAAGCAGGCGAACATCCCCAGTGCCATTCCGTTTCCGCTGAACCTGCGCTGGCCGATTGCACTGTGGAACGGTGTGTTTGTCGATGCCGAGCCCTACGTGGCCAAACCGTCGCAAGACGAACAATGGAACCGTGGTGCTTACCTCGTTCAGGGCGCCGGGCACTGCGGCAGTTGCCACACGCCGCGCGGCCTGGCGTTCAACGAGAAGGCACTGGATGAGTCCGGTAAACCGTACCTCGCTGGCGCCTTGCTCGATGGCTGGTACGCGCCGAGCCTGCGTGATGACCACAACACCGGTCTGGGCCGCTGGAGTGAGGCGGAAATCGTGCAGTTCCTCAAGACCGGTCGCAATAAACACGCGGTGGTCTACGGCTCGATGACCGAAGCGTTCAACAACTCCACGCAGTTCATGAGCGATGATGATTTGACCGCGATTGCCCACTACCTGAAGTCACTTCCCGGGGATCGCGAACGGGATGGCGCGCCGTGGCAGTATCAAGCGGTTTCGGCAGCGCAACGTCTGGACTCGCCCGGTGCTCTTACCTACGTGGCGCGCTGTGCTTCCTGCCACGGTCTCGACGGCAAGGGTCAACCTGAATGGATACCGCCGCTGGCCGGCGCCACCTCGGCACTGGCCAAGGAAAGCGCCTCGGCGATCAACATCACCCTGAATGGTTCGCAGCGTGTCGTTGCGGCTGGCGTGCCGGATGCCTATCGCATGCCGGCCTTCCGTGAGCACTTGTCGGATCAGCAGATCGCCGAAGTGCTGACCTTTATGCGCAGCACCTGGGGCAATCAGGGCACGGCGGTCGATGCGCAGGCGGTGGGCAAACTGCGTGAACATACTGATCCGGCCAGCAGCAGCCCGATCATCCTGCAAATGCGCTAAGAGGAGGCACTGATGGAAAGCATCGACTTGCTGGTCCTGCGCACGGCGCGGGACTGGCTTGCCGCCGGCGAACGTGTGTTGTTCGCTACGGTGGCGCGCACTTGGGGTTCTTCACCGCGTCCGACGGGGTCGATGATGGCTTTGCGTGACGACGGTCGCGTGGTGGGCAGCGTGTCCGGTGGCTGCATCGAGGACGATCTGATCCATCGCTTCACCACGGCGCATGGCGGCAGCGCTTTTAGCGACAGTGCACCGCAAGTGGTGCGCTATGGCGTCAGTGCCGATGAGGCGCATCGCTTCGGCCTGCCCTGCGGTGGCACGCTGGAACTGATCCTTGAGTTCAACCCTTCGTGGCAGTCGCTTGACGAGTTGCTGGCGCAACTGGACGCCGGGCAACTGGTTCGCCGTCGTCTGGCGTTGGAGTCCGGCCTGGTCATACTCGAGCCGACTGCGACACCGGAACAGTTCAGCTTCGATGGCGTGCAGATGCTCAACACCTTGGGCCCGGGCTATCGGATGCTGATGATCGGTGCCGGCGCGCTGGCCGAGTATCTGGCGACCATGGCCTTGTTCAACGGTTTCAAGGTGGCGGTGTGCGATCCGCGTCCCGAGTACATCGAGACCTGGGCGGTGGATGGCGTGGAGCGCATCGTCGGCATGCCGGACGACGTGGTTCGCGACTTCGCGGTCGATCTGCGCACCTGCATCGTCGCCTTGAGTCATGACCCCAAACTCGACGATCTGGCCCTGCTCGAAGCGCTCCACGGCCCGGCGTTCTACATCGGTGCGATCGGCTCGCGGCGTAATAGCCAGCTGCGCCGCGAACGCCTGATCGAACATTTTGGTGAAACCGAGGCGTCGCTTGAGCGCCTGCACGGACCGATCGGCCTGTACATTGGCAGCAAGACGCCTGCGGAAATCGCCGTAAGCGTGATGGCTGAGATTCTTGCGGCGAAGAATGGTGCCAGCCTGCCGAAAGCGTTTTCAATTGCCAGGGCCAAAGCGCTCGCAGAATGAGCCGCGCGGCTACTCTGCGTCGGCTTTATTGGCCGGCAACGAAACGACGTGGTGTGAACAGCCTCGGCACCGATGTCCTGGAGAAGACACTGCATTCCTCGACAGGTCATAGAACCCCTTCCGGCAAGAAGGGTCTGCTCTCCTATGACCTCTCAGGAATACGTCCCATGTCCGCGCAACGCAACCTTGTCATCCTCGCTCGGGGAGGCTACGCCGCCCGGGGAATGCTGTATCTGATCATCGGCATCTTTGCGTTGCTGGCAGCGCAGGATTCGACGAAACCGAAGGACAGTCACAAGAGTCTGGAAGCCTTGCTGGGCCAGCCATTCGGCTATTTTCTGGTTGGACTTGTCGTGGCGGGACTGCTCGCATTTGCCGCCTGGCGCGTCCTGCAGGCAACGCGTGATGTCGATCATCACGGCAAACAACTCAAAGGGCTGGTGATTCGCACAGGGCTGTTTGTCGGAGGTTTGGTCAACGCTGCTCTGGCGTTTTTTGCATTGGGTCTACTCATCAGCGGGATTAAAAGCTCGGGCGATTCCGCAGGAAAAACCAAAGACTGGCTGGCGCATCTTCTGTCCTGGGAACACTCGAACTGGCTGGTGTACCTGATCGCCCTCATTCCGCTGGGGGTCGGCATTGCTCACATCTTCAAGGGCTGGAAAGCGACGTTCGAGAAGTATTTCGAGGCCGACGAGGACGTCATGCGCTACGTCCGACCGGTCTCCCGGTTTGGTCTGATAGCGCGCGGAGTCGTGTTTATCGAGATTGCATTGCTTCTGGCGGTCAGCGGTTCCACTTATCAAGCCATGGATCCACCTGGAATGAAGGAAGCGCTCGATGCGCTGCAGAATCTACCCGCTGGCTGGCTGATTTTGATGGTGATGGCGTTGGGGCTGATTGCCTTCTCGGTTTACAGTCTGGCGGAAGCTTTCTGGCGCAAGATCAATATGGATGTGCCGGGAGTCGCGAGAACGTAGGCTGTAATCCAGTCCCCATGGCGCTCGTCACTCAGTCAGCGGAGACGCTACTGTTTCGATCACACCCGATAATACTCGCGATACCACCGTACAAACTCCGCCACACCCACCTCAACCTCGACCTGCGGCGAAAACCCGATCCAGTCTGCCAGCGTCGAAATATCAGCCCAGGTCTTGATGACATCGCCTGCCTGCATCGGCAGCAAATTGCGTTGGGCTTTTATGCCCAATGCCGTCTCCAGGCAGTCGACAAAGTCCAGCAGCGCGATCGGCCTGCCACGCCCCAGGTTGAAAATCCGATGACTGCCTTGCGCGTCCTTCTCCGGCACCGGCGGCTTTGGACACAGCCGGACGATGCTTTCGACAACGTCATCGACGTAGGTAAAGTCTCGCGCCATCTGGCCCTGGTTATAAATATCGATCGGCCGCCCATTGAGGATCGCCTCGGTGAACTTGAACAGCGCCATGTCCGGTCGACCCCATGGCCCATAGACGGTAAAAAACCGCAGCCCGCTGGCCTGCAGGCCGTAGAGATGGCAGTAGCTGTCGGCAAGCAATTCATTGGCGCGCTTGGTGGCGGCATACAGCGACATCGGGTGCTCGACGGCGTCATCGACGCTGTATGGCAGCTTGCTGTTGGCCCCATACACCGAACTGCTCGACGCGTAGATCAGATGCGCAGGTGGATAGTGGCGGCAGGCTTCCAGCACATTGAGAAAGCCCAACAGATTCGATTGTGCATAGGCATCCGGGTTGTCGAGCGAATAACGGACACCCGCTTGAGCGGCCAAATGCACGACTTCGGTGAACCCCTGCTCTTCGAAAAGTGCCATCAAGGCTGGCTTATCAACAATGTCCATGGTCTGGAAACGGAAACCTTTTAGCTCGCTCAACTGCTTGAGGCGCGCCTGTTTGAGTTCCACGCTGTAATAATCGTTGAGGTTGTCGATGCCGATTACTTGATGGCCTTGCAATATCAATCGTCTGACCGTGTGATATCCGATAAAGCCTGCAGCACCTGTAACAAGAACGGACATATTCGTCACTCCAGCCAAGTCGCCAGGCGATTAGTTATAGCGTTGGTCGAGTTGCGCAGTCCAGACTTTATAACTTCCCCAACTATGGGGATTAACGTCCGATCTAAATAGCGAGCAACGACTCTGAAGTGACAGTAAAGTTTCTTGCCTTCCGACAAAAGGATGACGCCTTAAAAAACAATAACCTGCGCACGAGTGCCATCATTAGCGGATAAATGGCGTGTTTTTTGACTGCGAACGTTTGACAGACCGCAAAGACTGGCCGATAACTACCAAGGTTCATTTTCACAGGGCGCGAGCAATCTTCTACTCGCGCCCTGTCGTTTCAGAGACAACTACTTAGTTACCTATCGTTAAAACTGCATGAGCAGACCGTGCGGTAGCTTTGTCTTCAGAAAAGTTAAACCGCGGCTTATTCCCCATGCGCCGCACAATATAGCGTCACGCCTCAGTTGGACGCACCTTAATGAAACGCTGTGTGATTCAAGATTGAAACACCTCAGTGTTAATAAAATAAGAACAGACTTTTATCCTTCGCCCTTACTTAGCCCTCGATAGAGCTTCTGCCTGCATAAACTTTCGATCATTACAGAGTTTACCAGCATGCCAGTTATCAGCTCCGAACGTCCCTTTTGGTACCTTTTGCAATGCAAGCCACGTCAGGATGAGCGCGCTCACCTCAACCTGCTCCAACAGGATTACGTGGTATTCCATCCGCAACTCCTCAGTGAGCGAATCATCCGTGGGAAACGACAGCGAGTGCGCGAGTCGCTATTCCCCGGGTATTTGTTTATCCAACTCAGTCGTAACGACAATTGGGGGCCACTGCGTTCCACACGCGGGGTCAGTCGTATCGTCGAATTCAATCACGGTCCTGCGACGGTGGCAGAGCATGTCATCGAGCACCTGCGTGTGCGCTGTATCGAATCATCGCTGGCGGAGCCGGATCAGGCGCTGAAACCGGGGCAGAATCTGCAGATTGTCAGCGGCCCGCTGGCACCCTTGGAGGGCGTGTTTCTCGGCTTGCACGGCAACGACCGGGTGATGGTCCTCTTGCAGTTTCTGAATCGCGAACAATCCGTTTGCTTGCCACGCAGCGTGATCGAACGTCAACAACCCAACTTTCAAACCTATAACTAACCCCTTTCCTTATATGCCTTTGCTCAGGAGCTATAACATGACCTTGAAGTCACGATGCCCTGTCGCACTGCTGATGGCCTCTCTCTATCCTGGAATGGCCTGGAGTATCGATCCGCAAGCCATTAATGTTTACGGATTCGATTTCACGCCATCCTTTTTGTTTTCAGAAAGTTATGACGATAACTTTCGCGAAGTGGAAAACAGTAAACAGTCATCGATGGTCACCAAACTGGCGCCGACCTTCGAGCTCAAGGCGGAAGATCGCAACAGCGCGACTCGACTGATCTGGCAGCCCACGCGTTATATCTATCACGACGATTCCGATGCCTCGAACACCGCCCAGCGCGTGCGTGCCGACAGCATCATGGAGTTCACCGACCGCCATCGTCTCAAGCTCGACGCTGAATACCGTAAATGGGAGCGCACCGAGTCGACGGCGGTCGAGGGCATCAACGACAAGCTCAACAATAAACGCGTGGGGGGGCTCTACACCTTCGGCGCTAAAAGTGCCGACAACCAGATCGATGTCGGCGCTAGTTACGCGCAACTTCGCTACGACAATGCCGACGGCATCAACGACGACAAGGAACGCAATACCACCGCCCTCACCAGCACCTGGTATCACCGCATCGGCAGTAACACTCGCGGCCTGCTGGAATATGACCACACCGACTTTGATTACCAGCAAGCCAACAGCCCGCGCAGCAGTAAATCCGATGCGGTACTGGCCGGTGCCGTGTGGGATTTCACCGCACGTACGACGGGCAAAGTGCGCCTCGGTTATGAGCGCAAGAACTTCGACAACAGCGAATCCAAAGACCTCAACAACCCGACCTGGCAAGTGGACTTGCAATGGAAACCGCGAACCTATTCGACGTTTACCTTTGTCGCTCGTCAGGCCCTCGCCGAAGGCGACGATGGCGCGGATGCCGTGAAGTCGACGTTCACTCAGGTCGGTTGGCGCCACGGCTGGACCGAACGCATCACCACGGTGGCACAAGCCGGTTTTGGCCGTTATGTCTACGAAGGTCAAAGCCGTACCGACGATCTCCAGGACTACAACCTGGCCGTGGTGTACGCGATGCGCCGCTGGCTGGATATCGAACTGGGTTATCGGTATCGCGACAACGATTCCGATGCCGACGATGAAAGCTTCACCCGCAACGTGTTCCAGATCAGTTTCAACGTCAGCCTTTAAGAGGGTTTCGACATGAACACACGCACACTCGTCTTGTTGTTCGCCCTGTGTTTTGTACCTCATACCTTCGCTGCAGACCCCAGCACGCAATACAAACTGGCCGCAGGCGATGTCTTGCGCATCATCGTCTTCGGTGAGCCGGAGTTGAGCCTGAAAAAGATCCGCCTCAGTGATGCCGGCACTTTTTCCTACCCTTTTCTCGGTGAGATCTCCGCCAAGGGACTGACCCCCGGCCAAGTCGAAAAAATCATCGTCGACGGGCTGAAACAGGGTTACCTGATCGACCCGAAAGTCAGCCTCAGCCAGATTGAATACCGCTCTTTCTACATCAATGGCGAAGTCAAGAAACCCGGCAGCTACCCGTTCGTGCCCGGCCTGACTCTGGAGAAAGCCATCGCCTTGGGCGGTGGCCTGACCGAGCGTGCCTCGATCAAGCGCGTGACCATTTTGCGCGGCGATGGTGGCGCAACCCTCACCGATGACGTGACGCGCAACACCACGATTGCCCCCGGCGACACCATTTCCATTGCACAAGGCTTTTTCTAATCATGGACAACAGCCCTAGCACCTACGTCGAACGTCCTCTGCAAGCGCATCTGCATCAGCAGTACAGCGAAGACAAGGATACCCTTGACCTGTTAAAGCTCTGGAGAGTGATCTGGCGCGCCAAATGGAGCATCGCCTGGCTGGTGCTGGCGAGCGCTGCGCTGGCCGCGATTGTGGTCTCGAACATCACGCCGCAATACATCGGCAGTACCACCTTACTGTTCAACGATAAAACCCCGCCGCTGATGTCGTTTCAGCAAGTCAAGGATTCGGGCGGCAACGCCACGGATTACTTGCAGACCCAGCAGGCGCTTCTGCAATCGCGCGACCTTGCCGAACGCGCAGTGAAAAAACTCGGCCTGACCACGCACCCGGTCACCGACCCGCGCCAGCAATCAAAGCCCTGGTTTACACCGCGCCAGTGGCTGGCGGATCTCGACCTTGATCAATGGATCCCGGGCCTGAGCCGCTTGATGCCGCTGAGCAAAAAAGACCAGCCCACTGAAGAAGATGTTTTCAATCAGGTCACGCAGAACCTCATGCTGCACACCAGCGTCAAGTTCGTCGGCAAGAGCCAGTTGCTCGAGATCGAGGTCGAGTTGCCTGATCCGGTTCTGGCAGCTGCGGCGGCCAATGCTTTGGCGCAAGGCTTCACCGACAGCCAGCTCGACACCAGCGAGAAGTCCTCGCAAACCACCACAGCCTGGATGAACACACGGCTGGTCAAGCTGCGCGACAACTTGCGTGTCGCTGAGAAAAAGCTTCAGGGCTACCGCGAAGAGCAAGGTCTGGTAGACGTTGGCGGCGTTGCCACCATCAGTGCCAACGAACTGGAAATGACCGGCAATCGCATGGTCGACGCTCGGCGCAACCGCGCTGAAGCCGAGAGCGAGTACCGCCAGGCGAAGGCCTTGGGCAACGGTGATCTGAGCCGGCTCTCCAGCGTGCCTGCGGTGCTGAGCAATCCTTTGGTGCAGAAATTCCAGGCCGACCGCGCTGTGGCGCAAGCCAAGGTGGATGAACTGGCGGGCCGTTATGGGCCAAAACACCCCAGCCTGCTTTCTGCGCAGACCGAATTGCGCACCGCCACCACCAGCCTGCAATTGCAGGTGCAACAAGTGGTCGCCGGTATCGAGCGGCAATACCAGCTCGCCACTGCCAGTGAAGCCTCGCTACGGCAGTCGTTCAACAGCAACAAGGCGCAAATCCAGGACATTGCGCGCAAAGAATTTCAGTTGCGCGAGTTCCAGCGTGAGGTCGACAGCTCCCGCGCGCTGTATGAAACCTTCGTCACCCGCTTGAAAGAAACCACCGCCACCGCCGACATGGACTCGACAAAGGTGCGCATCGTCGACCCGGCCATTGTCCCGGTTGACGCGAGCAAACCGCGTAAAACCTTGATTGTCGCGGTCGTCGGGTTGATCGCTGCGGTGATCGGCGTTGCCTTGGCGCTGCTCTTCGAGAGCCTGAGCAATACCTTCAAAACCGATGAGTCGATCGAAAACGCGCTGAACATTCCGTTGCTCAGCGTCGTGCCACTGGTGACGAAGAAAACCCGTCGGCAACTGGCGCGTCTGTTCGAAGATAACGACAACCCGCGCTTTTCCGAGACCATTCGCAACCTGCGCACCTGGTTGATGCTGCAAAGCAGCGAAATGCCCTCGCAGGTGGTGCTGGTGACGTCGACGGTGGCCGGTGAAGGTAAAAGCACCATTGCCAACAATCTGGCCAGCTCGCTGACATCACTCGAGCGTGTGCTTTTGATCGATGCCGACATGCGTCAGCCAACCTTGTCGCTGAACTTCGATTTCCCGCCGGATAGCCCCGGACTGGCGAATGTCATTGCCGGCACCGCCCGGCTTGAAGACTGCATTGTCTCGGTGGGCAATCTGGACATGTTGCCGGCCGGCAAAGTCCTGCCGGCACCGCTGGACATATTCGCCGCCCCGCGCCTGCCGTCCCCGGCCGATTCGCTCAATCCATTACAGCCGCCGCCGCAGGATCTGCTCAGCTCACCGCGCATGGCGCGCATGCTTGAGGCACTGAGGTCGCGTTACCGCCACATCATTATCGATTCACCCCCAGCCGAGATGATCAGCGACGCACTGTTGCTGGCGCGGCATTCGGATGCCGTGATCTACGTGGTCAAGGCCGACAGCACACCGATCAGCCAGGTGCAGCGCGGCCTGGCCATGTTGCAGCAGAGCCATGTGCCGGTGTTTGGCACCGTGCTCAACCAGGTCGACCTGCGCAAGGCGCGCAAGTACGGCCATCACCACTCCCGGGCGTTCTATAACTACGATTTCGCGCCCAGGTAACACCTCAGGCGAATACGCCAGCCGCTACGCCCCCTTCTGCCAACGCACAACCCGCTTCACCTCTGCCGAGCTACGGAATAGCCATCGGGCGACACGTCCTGTCCGTTCGATTAGCGCTGATGCATGACTGCTGCCTTGAGGTTAAGCCCATGACGCCGCTCTATACCGCTCACCTGACGCACCGCCGAGGCCTGACCTTCTGGGGCCAGTGGCTGTGCGCACTGTCGCTGACCACCGTGTTGCTGATGTTGCTCGTGCATTGGCGCGTCGGCAGTCTGAACAGCGAATACCGCATCCTGATCATTCTCGCGGTGCTCGGTTCGGTGCCGATTTACAGCGTGATGCAGGTCTACCACAAGCGCCATGGTCTGCTGGTCGGCCTCGGCCGATTGCTGGCCGGCTGGCTGATTCTGCTGGCCGTGCTCGCGGCCATCGCCTTCATCACCCAGACCAGCGCGATCTATTCACGCCAGGTGATTATTGTCTGGGCCGTGTTGGGTTTCGTGGTGCAGGCGGCGAGTTTTCTGCCCCTGCATTACTTCGCCCGATTGCACTCGCGCAGGGTTTGCAAAGAGCGCCGTTCGGTCATCATCGGCACCTGCCCGACGGCCCATGAGCTGGCGAAAAAACTCTCGCGACCGAACCGTGCGCTGGTGCTCGGTTTCATCGCTGCCGCCGACAACAGCGGCCCGGCCCCGAGCATTCTGCCGCTGCTCGGCAACGTTGCCGCGATCCGCGAGATCATCACGCGTCTGGAAGTGCGCCGCGTCTACATCGTGCTGACCATGGCGCATGCCGCGACCATCGAAGCGCTGTACATCGACCTCTTGGACATGAATGTCGACGTGGTGTGGATTCCGGATTTCGGCAGCATGGTGTTGCTCAACCATTCGATCTCGGAAATCGAGCGAATGCCGGCAATCTACCTCAATGAAAGCCTGATCAGCTCGCACCCGGCGAGTCTGTTTTGCAAGGACCTGTTCGAACGCAGCCTGGCCGGCGCGGCGATTATTCTGCTCAGTCCCTTGCTGCTGACGGTGGCTGTCGCCGTCAAGCTGACCTCCGCAGGCCCGGTGCTGTTCAAGCAGGCTCGCCACGGTTGCAACGGTGAAGTGATCAAGGTCTGGAAGTTTCGTTCGATGCATGTCCACGACGATCGCGAGGTGCGCCAGGCCACCCGTGACGATGCCCGCCTCACCCCGATCGGCGGCTTCCTGCGCCGCAGTTCCATCGACGAATTGCCGCAGTTGTTCAATGTCGTGTCCGGGCAGATGGCCCTGGTCGGCCCGCGCCCGCATGCCGTCACTCACAACATTTATTACACCGGCAAGGTGCGCGCCTACATGGCCCGCCATCGCCTCAAGCCGGGCATCACCGGCCTCGCCCAGATCACCGGCCATCGCGGCGAAACCGAGACGGTGGAAAAGATGCAGCTGCGCGTCGCCCAGGACCTCAACTACATCAACCAATGGTCGCTGTGGCTCGACATCAAAATCCTCATCAAGACGCCCTTCACCCTGTTCTCGAAAAACATCTACTGACCCCTGCCCGACCGCTTGATCCCCGCCCTGCCCCTGCATTGACAACCTTCACCACGATCTGAGGTTTGACCATGAATGTGAGCGTATTCGGTATTGGTTACGTGGGCCTGGTCCAGGGCGCCGCACTGGCCGAGGTCGGGCACAACGTGCTCTGCGTCGATGTCGACGCGGCCCGGGTCGAGGCGCTGAAACAAGGCACGCTGCCGATCTACGAACCGGGCCTGAAAAGCCTTGTGCGTGACAATTATCAAAGTGGCCGTCTGCGCTTCGGCACCGATCTGGCGGAGGCCGTTCAGCATGGCGATGTGCTGTTGATCGCCGTCGGCACACCGCCCGACGAAGACGGTTCGGCCGATCTGCAATACGTGTTGAGCGTGGCGCAGACCATCGCGCTGAACATGGATCGGCATCAGATCATCGTCGACAAATCCACGGTGCCGGTCGGCACGGGCGATCAGGTGCGTGCGTGTATCGAGCAGGTGCTGGCTGACAGCGATCGCAGTCACCTGACGTTCGATGTGGTGTCAAACCCGGAATTTCTCAAGGAAGGCTGTGCGGTCGAAGACTGCATGCGCCCGGACCGGATCATCATCGGCACCGACAGCGCGCATGCCGAAGCGGTGATGCGCGAACTGTATGAGCCGTTCAATCGCAGCCGCGACAAAATTATTGTCATGGACCTTCGCAGCGCTGAGCTGAGCAAGTACGCCGCCAACTGCATGCTGGCGACCAAGATCAGCTTTATGAACGAGATGGCCTGCCTCGCGGAAAAACTCGGTGCCGACATCGAAAAAGTCCGCCACGGCATCGGCGCCGACCCGCGCATCGGTTACCAGTTTATCTACCCGGGCGTGGGTTACGGCGGCTCGTGCTTTCCCAAAGACGTCAAGGCGCTGATCCACGCCGCGACCGCTGTCGATATCGACGCCCGACTGCTCAAGGCTGTAGAGGCGCGCAACCAGGACCAGAAGGCCAGTCTTTACAGCAAGATTTTCAATCACTTCGACGGCCACCTGCGCGGCAAGACGTTTGCCCTCTGGGGTTTGAGTTTCAAACCCAATACCGACGACATGCGCGAAGCCCCCAGCCGCGTATTGATGGAGGCCTTGTGGCACGCCGGCGCCAGCGTTCAGGCGTTTGATCCCAAAGCCATGGAAGAGGCCCAGCGCCTGTATGGCGCGCGCGATGACCTGACGCTGGCGGGGACCAAGGAAGCGGCGCTGAAAAATGCCGACGCATTGATCATCGTCACTGAGTGGCAAGCCTTTCGCGCTCCAGACTTTGACTTGCTCAGCCGGCAGCTCAAACAGCCGTTGATTTTCGACGGGCGCAATCTGTTCGATCCGCAGCGTTTGAGCAAACGCGGCTTCACCTACATCTCCGTGGGGCGGCCAACCCCTTCAGTCATTTGAAGGAGTCGCGCCATGTTGAAGCTGGAACTGGTCGGGCATTACTCGGCGAAATTACTGGAGGCCAACCAGGCCTATTCCTTTATCAACTTTGCCTCCATCGGCAGCGTTTTCCAGCAGACCCCGGGCAGCGTCGCCTATTTCTGCGACGGAATGCTGATGTCGACCTTCATGTCGCGGGTGACCGGCAGGACCATTGGCCGGGTCAGCTTCGACTTCACCTCGATCGCTGCCCTTGTCCTCGGCAGTGCCGAGCAACTGGGCAAGCGCGTGTACTTCGTCGGCGCCCGGCAGGCCGAACTGGAGCTGTTCATCGTCAAGATCAGGGCGCTGTATCCGCAGTTGACCATCGCCGGTTATCACAACGGCTATTTCGACGCCGCCGAAGCCGAAGATATTCGCGCTGACATCTGTCGCAGCGCCGCCGACATCCTCATTGTTGGCCTCGGCGCTGGGCTGCAAGAACAGTTCGAACAGGATGCCCTGAGTGCGGGCTTTCGCGGCGTTGCCTTCACCTGTGGCGGGTTCATCCGCCAGGAAGCCCTGGCCACGCGGCAATACTACCCGGCGCTGATCAACCGCCTGCACCTGCGCGCGTTCTATCGAATGTACCGCGAGCCGCACACGATCAAACGCTACCTAGTCGACTACCCCAGCAACTTCTTGCACCTGCTGACGATGCTCGCCCGGCACAAAGTCGCCATCAGTGTGGGGGAATGACCATGCACATCCTGTTTATCCTCAAGGATTTCAAGCTGGGCGGCGGCGTCGAGCGCGTTCAGCAACGGCTGTCCGAGCAGTTCCTCAAGGACGGTCGCCGGGTGAGTTTTTTCGTTATCAACGCAGACCTGGCCGACGCGCCGGGGGTGCAGCGCTTCAACGGTGGCGGCAGCGGTCTCGTCGGTTTGCTCAAGTCCATCGTTTTGTTGCGCCGGCTCATTCAGCGTGAAGGCGTCACCCACCTGATTGCCGCCAAGGAGCAGGCCAACCTCTGCACCTGGTTCGCCACCTTGGGCCGTTTGTGCAAAGTCATCTATTGCCGCCACGCGACCCTCGATTGCAGTGAACAGAACACCGGTCCCGCCAGCCTGCGCGTGCTCTACAGCTTGTACCTGTGTGGCAGCGGCAAGGTCGTCACCGTCTCCAATGCCTTGCGCCAGACGCTCATCGAAATGCTGCCTTGGGGTCAGCAGCGCATCCGTTATTGCCCCAATGCGGTGGTCACCGAGCAACTGTTTCAAGCCTCGCAGGCACCGCTACCCGGCGGATTGCCCAGTGCGTACTGGCTAGGCCTGGGCCGTTTGGTCGAACCGAAAGGTTTTCAGCTGTTGCTCGAGGCCTACGCGCTGGCGTTGCGCAGTGCAGTGCTACCAGATCTGGTGATCGCCGGCGATGGCCCGTTGCGCGAGGCACTGACGGCTCAAGCCCGTCGTCTGGGCATCGCCCCGCGAGTGCATTTCACCGGGTTCCTGAGCAACCCCTATCCGCTGCTCCGGCACGCGCAACTGTTCATTTTGAGTTCCGTGCAAGAAGGCATGCCGACGGTATTGATCGAGGCGCTGGCACTGGGCACGCCGGTGCTGGCCAGCGATTGCGAGACCGGCCCCCGAGAACTGCTCGACAACGGCCGACTTGGCCAACTGGTGAGGGTAAACGACGTACCGGCGCTGGCCGACGGCATGCTGCGCAGCCTGGCACCACGCGATGACGTCACCTTCAGCGAAACCAGACTCACCGACACCCTGCGTCAGTACACCAGCCAGTACGCGGCGCAGGCGTATTACCAGGTATGGAATCAATGAAAAAGTTGCTGATTATCCTGCATGACCTCAGCGCCGGCGGGGCTGAGAAAATGATGGCGCGTCTGGCCGGAGCGCTGGCGGACGCGGGCAATGACGTGACCTTGCTGATGCTCACCGGCGGCGGAATTCACGCCGCGCACCTCGACCCACGCGTGAAAAAGGTTGAGTTGAATAGTCCGCGCAGCGTCCGTGCAGTGCCGGCACTCACGCGTTTTTTGCGGGCCAATCGCTTTGACGCACAACTGGCGGCCCTCACCCACGTCAACGTGGTGGCGATCGCTGCGTCGGTGTTGTCCGGCACGCTGGCACGCCTGCACGTCAGCGAGCGCAATGCCTTTTCCCATGACAAGCACGTCAACCCGGACTTCATGGTGCGCGTCGCGTATCTGCTGGCGCCGCTGCTGTATCGGCTGATTCCCAACCCGGTGATCTGTGTTTCGCGGGGTGTCGCCCAGGACCTGGTCGACACCACCGTCGCCCGCCGCCAGGACGTGACCATTGCCGACAACCCGGTGCTCGACAACGACTTTCGCGAGAAAACACCGGGGCTGCCCAGCCACCGCTGGCTGCAGGAAAAATCCGGCCCGGTGATTGTCGCCGTGGGCCGACTGGCCCCGCAAAAAGGCTTCGACACCTTGATCACCGCGTTCGCGGCATTGCCGGACAGCCGCGCCCGCCTGATCATTTTTGGCGAGGGTGCACTCAGGCCGAATCTGCTGGAACAGGCGCGCGCACTGGGCGTGGCGGACCGCTTCGATCTGCCGGGCTATGCCAATGCCCCTTTGGCCGAGGTCGCCGCCGCCGATTGCTTCGTGCTGTCGTCGCGCTTCGAGGGCAGCCCCAACGCCTTGGTAGAGGCGTTATCCACGGGCACGCCGGTGGTGGCAACCCGTTGCCCCCATGGCCCGCAAGACATTCTCGTTGGCGGTCTGGTCGCGCCACTGGTCGACGTCGACGATCCGCTCGCCCTGGCGCAGGCGATTGCCCTGCAACTCGCCACACCGCGCAATCTGCAACGTGAATTGCGCCTGGAGGCCGCCGCCCGGTTCATCAATGCCAGCGCGGTGCAGACCTACCTCAAAGCGTTGATCGGGAGTCCGTCATCATGAGCGCACTGGCGATCAGGTATTCGACGTTACGCGACGGCTTCACCTTGTTCGGCATCCTGTTCTACATCCAAGTGATTACGTTTGTCCTCGGTCTGGGCGGGGCCGCCAGCTTCGGCGACATCAATAAAGACCTCGAAGGCAACGTGGCCAATCAGATTTGCGGGCTGATCACACTGTTGGTGCCGTTATTCTTCTTCATCCGCAACAAGGTGTTCCTCAGCAAGACCTTTTATCGCAGCAACTTTTTCATGCTGCTGTTCTTGCTCTGTGTCATCGCCTCGATCGGTTGGTCCCACGACCCGATGCTGAGTTTCAAGCGCTTTATCGCGATGCTCAGCATGGTGTTTTTCGCCGGTTTCATTGCCTACAACTATTCGCTGGAAAAAATCACCTTCATGCTCGGCTGTGCCATCGGCGGAGCGGCGCTGATCGGCTTGATCCTCGCCGTGGTGATGCCTGACGTCGCGTTCCTGTCCGGGGGGATTCGCGACGGCGCCTTCAAAGGGATTTTTGCCGAAAAGAATGCCGGTGCGCGGCTCAACGCGATCGCCATCCTGTTGTTGCTACCGATGATTCGCCGCCGCAATCACTGGGCGCTGTTCTGTGCGTTCTTTTCGCTGGTGGCGATCCTGCTTGCGCAGTCGGCAACCGGGGTGGCGCTGATTGTTTCCGGCGCGATCAGCTACTGGTACTTCCTGACCTTGATCCGTTTGCGCGTCAACCATTCGCCGCTGATGTTCCTCGGCTGCACCCTCCTTTACCTGCTGGTGTGCCTGTTCCTCTACAGCAACTTCGCGGTGCTGCTCGAAATGGCCGGTCGCGACCCGTCCTTGACCGACCGCACCTTGATCTGGGAACTGCTCGGACCCTTTATCGACGGGCAGTTCCTCAAGGGTTATGGCTTCGGCGCCTTCTGGTCCAGCCCCGATGCCGATGGCTTCATTACCCGCTGGGGCTACATCGGTAACGCCCACAGCGGCTATGTCGAAACCCTGCTCAACGGCGGTGTCATCCAACTGACGGCGCTGGCCCTGATGTTCGGCGAAGCCCTGCTCAAGCAATACCGCGCCGTTACCGCGAACCAGACGGCGCAGTTTCGCGCCAGTGCGCTGGTGATCATCGGCTTGTTCGCCGTCACCAATTATGTGGCGTACGTGATCCCCAACTATCGCTCCGCCGAGTTTCTGGTGTTCTGCACTCTGGCCCTGTCTTTCCGCCATCACCTCGCGGTCTACCCCGCAACCTCAGCGGCAACGCAGCGTCAGCGTGTGTCTGGCAGAGCACTGCCGCGCGATTCAGCCAACGCGTAACCCAAGGAGAACCACCCGTGCCCAACCAAGCCCCCCCTTCCGTGGATTCAGTGTGTGTCGTCATCCCGATGTACAACGGCGCCGACAGCATTGAGCAGACATTAGCGTCGCTGGTCGGGCAAACCCGCCTGCCGGATCACGTCATCGTTATCGACGATGGCTCCACCGACGACGGACCACAACGGGTCAGGAACTTCGTCGCGCCGTTTCGCCTGACGCTGCTGCAGCAAGCCAACGAAGGCCAGGCCAGCGCGCGTAATCACGGCATGCGCCACTCGCAAGAAACCTTTGTGGCGATGCTCGATGCCGATGACCAGTGGCACCCGCAAAAGCTTGAGCTGCAACTGGCCCTGTACGAAGAACTCAGTCGTCAGGGCCGGCCGGTGGGGTTGATCGACTGCTACGCGCAGGTCAATTACAGCGACGGCCGGCGGCAACTGGACAACCGCCGCAAAAGCGGCAGGCACTTCTACGACTTCATTCACGCCAACGTCGTCAATGGCGTCTCCACCGCGCTGGTCAGGCGCGAAGTGATCATGCAGCTCGGCGGTTTCGATGCGAGTCTGCGTTACTCCGAAGACCGCTACATGTGGACGCGGATCGCCGAACACTGGGAAGTCCACACGGTGCCGCAGGTGCTGCTGGAGCGCACGGTCAACGGCGGCAACATGACCGCGCAACCGAAAAAGTACTACCAGAACAAGATCCATTTCATCGAGGTGTACCTCGCCCGCTACGGCGAGATGCTCAGCCAGCAACAACGGATCAATTTCGTCCTGAGCAACCACACCGATTTTCTCGAAGCGTTTTCCCGCCGCGGCGAGCATGACCAAGTGCTCGGCGCGTACCGGCGAATGCTCGAGTGCTCATGGCAAGCGCTGATCTTCGCCAACGGCAAACCGACCTTGCGCTATCTCTATGCCCGCGCCAGAACATGGCGCAAGGCAACGGCGTCAACTCCAGCTCATTGAATCGGTAACCGCCATGGCCAATCACCGTCTGGTGACATTGAGCTGGATCTTCACCGAGAAATTCGGCCTGATCCTGCTGTCGATGATCACCTTTGTCGTCTACGCGAAGCTGCTGTCGCCGGCCGAGCTGGGTGTGGGCACGATCATCATTGCCATCGTCGAGTTGATTGGTCTGGTGTACTCATCGGTGCTGGAAGATCCGCTGGTACGCCTTGAACGGCTGGAAGACAAACACATTTCCACGGCTTTCTGGGCCGGGGTGCTCGTCAGCCTGGTGTCGATTGTCATCATCTCGCTCGCGGCATTCCTGTACACGCCCGACCCGCTGCTGCAATGGCTGACGGCGGTGGCCTCGGTGAAAATCCTGTTCACCATGATGGCGCGGGTCTATGTGGCGCAAATGCGCCGTAGCGGCAACTTTAAGATGCTCGCGTCGCGCACGTTACTGGGCAAAGTCGCAGGCGGCGTCGGCGGCATCGCGGTGGCGCTGTGCGGATGGGGTGCGTGGGCTGTGATTGCCCAAGCGCTGATCATGGAATGGGTGTCGATCATTGTTCTGATGGGTGCAGACCGGCGACGCATCGCGTTTGCCATCGACCGGACGGTCTTGCGCGAGCTGTTGAAGGCCGGTGCACCGGTTGCCATCAACTCCCTGAGTTCACAAACCTTGCAGCGCGGCGTCAACGTGGTGCTGGGGATGACGGCCGGGGCGAACGCGGTCGGCATGTTCAACATGGCGATGCGCATCATCGAACTGCCGCGCACGGCGATTTATAACGGCCTGCTGAGCTATGCGCTGCCGGCGTTCGCCCGGCGCAGTGCGGAACCCAAGCGACTGCTCGGGATCATCGGTGACTCGACCGCGGTCAGCGGCTTTGTGTTGACGCCGCTGTTCATCGGCCTCGCGCTAACCGCCAACGACCTCATCCTGTTGATCTTCGGCGCCAAGTGGGCTGACGCCATTCCGCTGTTGCAAGTGCTGGCTTGCACCGCGGCCATCGGCAACACCGCCATGTACGCCACCACCGCACTGGTGGCGGTCAACCGCAGCCACCTGACGATCAAGGCGGAAGTGCTGACTACCGTCCTGGCACTGGCGCTGGTCTACAGCCTTGGCAACGTTTATGGCGGCATGGCCGCAGCCGGCGCTCTGCTCGTGCGCATGTTGCTGATCACGCCACTGCAAATTCGCGGCCTCAACCTGGCCATCGGTTACAGCTGGCGGCGGTTTGTCGAGGCCAATTACCGCAGCCTGATTGCCGCGCTGGTCATGGCCGCGACCGTATTGCTGGTGTCACCGCAACTGGGCTTTCAAGGCTACCTGCACCTGATCGGCAACATCGCAGTGGGCGCGTTGAGCTACGCCGTGGCGTACAGCCTCATCCACCCGCACTGGCCGCAGGAATTCAAATCGGTTTTCACCGCCCGCTGATTCAGTCCCTGAGACAGGAAGACCTCACCATGCGCAAAACCACGTTGATTACTGGCGGGGCCGGTTACATCGGCTCGCATACCGCTTTGGCGCTCATCAATGCCGGGCACCGGGTGCTGGTGCTCGATAACCTGTGCAACAGCTGTCAGGAGTGCATCGCGCGCCTTGAGCAACTGACTTTGACCCGGGTCGATTTCATCAAGGGCGACATCCGTGATTCCGATCTGCTGGACGACATCTTCCGACGCTATGACATCGATGCCGTGGTGCATTTTGCCAGCCTCAAATCCGTCGCCGAGAGCGTGCGCAAGCCGCTCGACTACTACGCCAACAACGTCGCCGGTACGCTTGACCTGTGCCGGGCCATGGCGCGCAACAACGTCTTCCGTCTGGTGTTCAGCTCATCGGCCACGGTGTACGGCGAGCCGACCCGTACGCCGATTGCCGAAGACTTCGGCACCGGTAAACCGGTCAATCCCTATGGCCGCACCAAGCTGATGATCGAAGAGTTGCTGACGGATTTGTGCGAGTCCGATCCGCGCTGGAGCATTGGCCTGTTGCGCTACTTCAATCCGATTGGCGCCCACGAAAGCGGGATGATCGGTGAAGACCCGCGCGGCCGCCCCAACAACCTGCTGCCGTGCCTGACCCAGGTCGCCATTGGCCGGATACCTGAACTCACGGTGTACGGCAGCGACTATCCCACCGTCGACGGCACCTGCGTGCGCGACTACATCCACGTGGTCGACCTTGCCATTGGCCACCTCAAGGCACTGCTGGTGTTGCAGCACAGCCACGGCATCCATTTCTGGAACCTCGGCACGGGGGTCGGCTACAGCGTGCTGCAGATCATCCACAGTTTCGAGGACATCACCGGCATCAGCATTCCCTACCGCTTTGCACCGCGCCGTGAAGGTGACATCGCCAAGTGCTGGGCTGACCCCGCCAAGGCCGGACGGGAGCTGGGCTGGACCGCGCAACGCGACCTGCCACAGATGATTGTCGATGCCTGGCGCTGGCAGTCGTGTAATCCGCAGGGGTATCAGTCTTCCTTCGAAATCCCCGCGTTGCTTGCCTTCAAATGATGTTCTTACGATCGCTGCCGGCGCTGATGTTGCTGTGGGTTACGCTGACTGGCAGCGCCGCTCAAGCGCCTCCCAATGCCGGGCTGGTGCTGTGGCTGGACGCAGCCGATGCGTCCAGCCTGACCGTGAATGCGCAGAATCGCGTGCAGCGCTGGGGCGATAAATCCGGCCAGTCCCATGACGCGATGGTCGACGAAGGCGCCGAGCAGCCGCAACGCCTGGAAAACGCCGTGAATGGCCATGCGGTCGTGCGTTTCAGTGGTACTTCGGCGTTTCTGGGCAAAAGCATTCGCAGCGCAAAAGGACCTGTCACGGTGTTGATCGTGTCCCGCCGGTTGCCCGAACAGGCCGGGGTCGATGCGTGGCAACGGTTGTTCAGTTCACGGGCGCAACCCGCCCACAACGATAATGTCCTGCCGAACTTTGCCATCAGCCTGGCGCAAACCAGCGCGTATGAACCGACGGTGTCGGTCCTGGAACTGCAGGATGTGCCGATCGGCCCGTATGCCGTCGGGCGCAATGCCGTCGGCACGTCGGAAAACTTTCGCGGCGATATCGCCGAAGTGCTGGTCTACGATCGCCCGTTCGCGTCCCTCGAAGAGAGCCAGCAGGCATTTCAGTACCTGGCACAAAAGTGGTCAGTGGCCGTTCCCACCCACGCCGATACGTGGACCCGTGTCGGTCCACTCGGCAAAGTTCCGGCGCGTCAGCACGCCTATCTGCCGCTGTCCGACCAGGCCAATGCCGGGCGCTGGGCATTCAATACGACGCTGTCTGACGACTTCAACGGCAGCAGCCTCGATCCCGCGCGCTGGCACGTCAACAATGCCATCGGCAACGAATCGCTCGGACGCAAACCGGCGCTGTTCACGCCGCGCAATGCCAGCGTCAGCAACGGCCACCTGAACATTGTCTTTCGCAAGGAACCCCTGCCGCAGAAGTACGTCGAGCTTGGCTTCAAGGATTACACCTCAGCCATGGTCCGTACCCGTGAACGCGGTTTCTACGGCTACTACGAAGCACGCGCCAAACCGATGAACTCCGCAGCGTCGAGCGCATTCTGGCTGGCGTGGACGGGCATGGCCGACAACGCTACCGAGATCGACATCTTCGAAATTGGCGGCAAGACCAAAAACGCCGCCTCGGACCGCTCCTACAACATGAACGCCCACTTATGGGCCACGCCGCAGAGTAAAGAACATATCGCCAACGGCAGCACTTGGATCAGCCCTTGGCGCCTGGCCAGTGACTTTCATGTCTACGGCTTCGACTGGCAGCCCGACACCCTGCGCTGGTACGTCGATGGCGTGCTGGTCAGGGAATCGAAGAACCGCCACTTCTTCTTCCCGATGCAGATCGTCTTTGACAGTGAGGCCATGTGGAAATGGTTCGGCGTGGTCGACGACGCTGACCTGCCATCCACCTTCGAAGTCGACTACATCCGCATGTGGCAACGCGGTCCTTAACCGTCACACAACGCCGGGACAGTCGATGCCCCTCCTGCTGCCATAGCTTTCGCCTTGGGTCGAATTTCACTCGGCAGAGTCGTCAGTTCTCGATCAGCGCTAACACGTCCGGAGCGCCCAAACATGAACAACCGACGACTGAAGGAGCTGGATTTGCTGCGTTTCCTGGCAGCGCTCGCCGTGGTGATTTTTCACTACGCCTTTCGCGGGTATGCGCGGGGCGACATGTCGGTCATGCCCTATCCGCTGCTGGCCGAGGTGGCCAAGTACGGTTACCTGGGCGTGGAGCTGTTTTTCATGATCAGCGGTTTTGTCATCCTGATGACCGCGTCGAGCAACAATCTGCAGGTGTTTTTCATCTCCCGCGTGGTGCGCCTGTGCCCGGCATTCTGGGTGTGCTGCACGCTCACGTTTCTGATCACATTGGCTTTCGGACAGCCCCGATTCAGCGCTGATCTTTATCAATACCTGATCAACATGACGTTCCTTGGCGATCTGATCGGCGTCCCGCCCATCGACGGCGTGTACTGGTCACTGTTTGTCGAAATCAAGTTCTACCTGATGATCTCGATTCTCCTGGCCTTGAAGAAAATAGACAAAATCGAATCCTGCCTCGTGCTCTGGCTACTGGTGTCGGCCACAGCGGAAGTCCTCGCTTTTGAAAAGCTGCGCTCGATATTGATCACCGATTACGCGGCCTATTTCATCGCCGGTGCGACGTTCTACCTGATCTGGGCGAAGGGTATGACAAAACCGCGCATTGCCTTGGTGGCGGGAGCATTGGCCTTGGCCACCTTCACCGCCATTACCTGGGCCGAGTCGATCGAAAGCAAATATGCAACTGAATACGATCCCTCGATCATCGGCAGCGTCATCATCGTGTTCTTCATGACCTTCCTTCTGATCGCAACCAACAAAACAGCCGCCATCGGACGATTGAACTGGACGACCCTGGGAGCGCTCACATACCCGCTTTACCTGCTCCATCAAATGATCGGTTTCATCATCTTCAACATGGCCTATCCGGCGGTGAATGCGCACCTGCTGCTGTGGGGCACCGTGGCTTTGATGATCGCTGCGTCCTATGTCATTCACGAAAAGATCGAAACGCCGATGGCCAGACTGATGAAAAGGTCCCTGTCATTTTCCTTCAATCGTCTCCGGGCCGATTAGCCGGCGGCGACGAAAGCTGAAGCGATTTAGCGAACCTTTCCCGCGAAAACAGCGTCCGAGCTAAGGCGTTAACGCTTACCGCCCGCCACGAGGTCTCCGTTTGAAAGCTGCCATCGTCAGAAAATACCGTTTGATCATCAAGACTCTGGGCTATGTCGGCTGGGCGTTGTTCTGGCTGCTGCTCTGGGACATCGCCGTCACCGTCGATTTCATGCTGTTCCTCAACGCCAAACTGAATCTGCCATTGATGCCCCTGACGTTATTGGGTTCGGCATTGATCGTGCTGATCAGTTTCCGCAACAGCAGCGCTTACAACCGTTGGTGGGAAGCACGCACGCTGTGGGGTTCGATGATCAACAATTCGCGCAGCTTCGCCCGCCAGGTGCTGACGTTGCTGGATGATCCCGATGGCGAGGTCAATCCGGTCAAGTCGACCCTGTTGCGCCGCCACGTCGCCTATGTGAATTGCCTCGCGGCGCATCTGCAAGGCCAGCCTTGCCCTGAGGAAGTCCGCGCGTTTATTCCCGCCAATGAATTCGCCCGCAGTGGCACGACCAATAACTTTGCCAACGATATCCTCACCGGCTCGGCGACCTTGCTCGCGCGGGAATACAAGGCCGGGCGCCTGGACAGCATTCGCCTGGCGCGGCTGGAGTCGACATTGGTGGATTTGTCCAACAGTCAGGGCGGCATGGAGCGGATCGCGAATACGCCGCTGCCCTACCCTTATGTGTATTTCCCACGGCTGTTTATTTCGCTGTTCTGCCTGATCGTGCCTGTCGGGCTGGTTGAATCGTTGGGCTGGTTCACGCCGTTGGCCTCGACCGTGGTCGGTTTCATGCTGCTGGCCATCGAACGCATCGGCACCGATCTGCAAAGCCCGTTTCGCCACAGCGAACACCAGATTCAGATGGAAGCCCTGTGCGAAACCATCGAGAAAAACCTGCAGTCAATGCAGCGTGATTCCTTGGGCGATGTGCGCCGGCTTGAAGAGAACGCTTGAAGATGTCGGGAGCCGTCAGCATGTCTGGCGGCTCCCGACGGAGTCAGAACGCCGGCACCACGTCGCCGTGATAACGCTCAAGAATGAACTGCTTCACTTGCGGTGAGTTAAGCAGCGCGCCGAGCTTCTGCACCGCCGGGGCGTTGGCCTTGTCGCGACGCACGTACAGGTAATTGGCGTACGGTGACTCCGAACTTTCGATAAACAACGCGTCTTTGTGCGGCACCAGTTTGGCTTCCAGCGCGTAGTTGGCGTTGATCAACGCCATGTCGACCTGATTCAACACCCGCGGCAACATCGCCGCTTCGAGTTCCTGAAACTTCAGATGCTTGGGATTGCTGACGATGTCCAGGCGCGTGGCCATGATGTTGTCAGGATCCTTCAGGGTGATCAGGCCTTGTTTGGCGATCAGCAGCAGCGCACGGCCGGAGTTGGCCGGGTCGTTGGGAATGGCGATCGTCGCGCCATCCTTGAGTTCGCTGATGCTTTTGATCTTCTTCGAATAGGCGCCGAATGGTTCGATGTGCACGGCGACGATCGGCACTTGATCGCTGCTCGGCCGGTCTTTTTTGTAGGCCTCGTAATACGGTTTGCTCTGGAAGTAATTGGCGTCGAGCAAGCCTTCATCGGTCTGCCGGTCGGGCTGAATGTAGTCAGAGAAGACTTTGACATCCAGCGTCACCCCTTCCTTGGCCAGCTCCGGCTTCAAGAACTCCAGAATCTCGGCATGGGGCACAGGCACCACGGCGATTTTCAGGGTTTCGGCATAGGCATTGCCCATGGCGGCGACCAGCAGTGCTACGGAGAGCGCGACGCGTTTCACGATAGTTTTCCTTCGAAGCGTTTCAGGGAGAAAGAGGACAGATCCAGATCGCTCGAGCCGCGCATGCACCACTGCGCAAATGCTTCGCCGAGCGCGGCGGAATGCTTGAAGCCGTGCCCGGAGCACGCCGAGACGAACAGGGTGTGTTGCAGCGACGGATGCTCGTCGATGATGAAGTGGCGATCCGGGGTCACGGTGTAGGCACAGACCGCCGACTTGAGCACTTTCGAGGTCACGCCGGCGATGCGCTCGTGCACCTGGTGCTCGTACATGTCCTGCGCTTCGGCTGCTGAAACCGTGCGGTCAATAGCCTGCGCGGACGTTGAGGTGTGGTACTGCGCGGTGGCGATTTTCATACTGCTTTCGCCGGGTAGTGCGGGAAAGCCGTAGTTGATTTTGTCGTCGCCGCGACCGTGGGTGAAGATGAACGTCGGTGAGTGGCCGACCAGTCCGGCGTTCTCTTCCAGTTCGAACCAGAACAGTTTCTGCCGGTAAACGCTGAGCAGATTCTCATACGGCTCACCGAGCCACTCGTCGTTCCAGTTGCCTGCGCTGATCACCAGTTTGTTGGCAAACAGCGTGCGCCGGTCGGTGGTGACCGTAACCCCCTCTTCGTTCGAGCTGATCGCCGTGACGGTCTCGCCTTTATAAAGCGTCGCACCGTGTTGCTCGGCCAGTTTGAGCTGAACATCGATGCAGCGCTCGGGGCGCACGAAGCCGCCGCCCGGTTCAAAATAGCCGATAGCCGAGTCGTGCACGTTGGCGAATTGCGGGAAGCGCTGGCGAATCTGTTCGGCGGACAGGACTTCGTGCTCGATGCCGTAAGTCCGCGCCAGGCCGATGGTGCGCAGGGTGAAGTCGGTCGGGTCTGCGGGATCGAACTCGGCGCTCGACGTCAGCACCAGCAAACCCGATTGCTCGAACAGCGATTCCCCGGTCAGTGCCTCCAGCTCACGCCAGATGCGATGAGAGTTGCGCACGATGGGCACATATTGCGCGCCCTCGCCGACCGAAAGCCGAGTGATTCGAGTATCGCCATGGCTGGAACCGAGGTTGTGCGGCGGGTGATGACGATCAATACCGACAACGTTCACTCCCGCTTTCGCCAACTGATAAACCGTCGCCGCGCCCATCGCGCCCAAGCCCAGAACCACCACCTCACATCGCTCGGACATAAATAGCCACCTATCAAAAAGGCGCCAGTTGAGCGGTAAACCGTGGCGAATTCCAAGATTAAAAAAGCATAACCATATAGCTCAGCGCATCCGTTGACCGCTCTGGGACGGGCTGCCGGGTGGTTATTCGTCGCATTTACAACCCGGCGCAAATGATTTACGCCTAAGTGCACGGCAGACGATATCTGTCACAACTCACAATCAATCTGACAGAACAGCTATTTTTGTGCGCATTTCGACAGACATTTCCACATCTGAGCCCCCAGCAGGCGCGAGTCGAAAGCTCGAACTACGCTTCACGTTGAAATTTGTGATTTAACTAGGTAGTTACCTAACTATATAATGCGCGCCTCATTTCAACGGGACACTCAACGTGAAGCAGAGTCAACGCCTCTCGGGCATATCAAAATTCATTCTGATCGGGCTGGGCGTCGTCATCGCCCTGCTCGGCTTGGCGCTGGCTGCGGGCGGCGTGAAGTTGGTCAGCCTGGGAGGCTCGTGGTACTTCCTGGTGGGTGGCTTGGTCATGGCCGTTTCCGGTCTGCTGATCGCGCGCTTCAAGCTGGCCGGCGCGTGGTTGTTCGCCGCGTTCCTGGTGGGCACCGCGATCTGGGCGGTGAGCGATGCCGGCCTGGTGTTCTGGCCGGTGTTCTCGCGCCTGTTCATGTTCAGTGTGATCGGCCTGGTGGTGGCGCTGGTTTATCCGCTGCTCAAGCGTGCCAACGGCGGTGTTGCCGGTCGCGGCGCTTACGCTGTGGCGGCGGTGCTGGCAGTCGGCGTGGTTGTAGCGGCCGGCAATATGTTTGTCGCCCATCCAACCGTGGCGGCAACCGGCACTGGCCCGGGCCTGACCCCGGTCGAGCCGGACAAGGCGCAAAAGGACTGGGCGCACTACGGTAATACCGAAGGTGGCAGCCGCTTCGCTGCGCTGGACCAGATCAACCGCACCAACGTCGACAAGCTGAAAGTCGCGTGGACCTACCACACCGGTGACGTCGCCGAGAGCGATGGCAACGGCGCTGAAGATCAGCTCACCCCGCTGCAGGTTGGCAACAAGGTGTTCATCTGCACCCCGCACAACAACCTGATCGCCCTCGATGCCGACACCGGTAAAGAGCTGTGGAAGAACGCGATCAACGCCCAGTCGAAAGTCTGGCAGCGCTGCCGTGGCATGGCTTATTTCGACGCGACTGCTGCCATCGCTCAGCCAAGCAACTCGACCATCATCGAAGCCAAACCTGCGCCGGCCGCCAATTGCCAGCGTCGTCTGCTGACCAACACCATTGATGCCCGTCTGATCGCAGTCGATGCGGACACCGGCGAGTTCTGCCAGGGTTTCGGCAACAATGGCCAGGTTGATCTGAAGGCTGGTCTGGGTAATGTCCCGGACAGCTACTACCAGTTGTCCTCCGCTCCGCTGATGGCCGGCACCACCGTGGTGGTTGGCGGTCGCGTAGCTGACAACGTGCAGACCGACATGCCCGGCGGCGTGATCCGTGGTTTCGACGTGATCACCGGCGCCATGCGTTGGGCCTTCGACCCGGGCAACCCGCAGGATAAAAAGGCTCCGGCCGACGGCAGCACTTATGTGCGCAGCACGCCGAACAGCTGGGCGCCGATGTCCTACGATCCGGCAACCAACACCGTGTTCCTGCCAATGGGCAGCTCGTCCACCGACATCTATGGTGTCGAGCGCAGCAAACTCGATCACACCTACGGTGCTTCGGTCCTCGCGCTAGACGCCACCAGCGGTGACGAGCGCTGGGTGTTCCAGACCGTGCACAACGATCTCTGGGACTTCGACCTGCCGATGCAGCCGAGCCTGATCGACTTCACCAAGGACGGCAAAAGCATTCCGGCGCTGGTCATCGGCACCAAGGCCGGGCAGATCTATGTGCTCGACCGCGCCACCGGCAAACCGCTGACTGACGTTAAAGAAGTGCCGGTCAAAGCGGCGAACATCCCGAACGAGCCGTACTCCCCGACTCAGCCGAAATCGGTAGGCATGCCAGAAATCGGTGCTCAGCACCTGACTGAATCGGACATGTGGGGCGCCACTCCGTACGATCAGTTGCTCTGCCGCATCGACTTCAAAGGCATGCGCTACGACGGCCTGTACACCGCGCCGGGCATGGACAAATCGCTGAGCTTCCCGGGTTCGCTGGGTGGCATGAACTGGGGCAGCATCTCCACTGACCCGGTGCACGGTTTCATCTTCGTCAACGACATGCGTCTGGGTCTGTGGATTCAGATGATCCCGTCGCAGAACAAAGGCCAGGCCGCTGGCGGTGGCGAAGCGCTGAACACCGGCATGGGCGCCGTGCCGCTGAAAGGCACGCCGTACGCCGTGAACAAGAACCGCTTCCTGTCGGTGGCCGGTATTCCGTGCCAGGCACCGCCGTTCGGCACGCTGACGGCGATCGACATGAAGACCCAGAAAATCGCTTGGCAGGTTCCGGTCGGCACCGTTGAAGACACCGGTCCGCTGGGCATCCGCATGCACCTGCCGATCAAGATCGGTCTGCCAACCCTCGGCGGCACCCTGTCGACCCAAGGTGGTTTGATCTTCATCGCCGGCACCCAGGACTTCTACCTGCGCGCCTTCAACAGCGGCAACGGTGAAGAAGTCTGGAAAGCACGTCTGCCAGTCGGCAGCCAGGGCGGCCCGATGACCTATGTTTCGCCGAAAACCGGCAAGCAGTACATCGTCATCACCGCCGGTGGTGCGCGTCAGTCGACCGATCGCGGCGACTACGTGATGGCTTACGCTCTGCCGTAAACCACGGTGTTCACGTAAAGCGCGGCACCTTCGGGTGCCGCGCTGCTTTCCCCCCTATTGCTCATGTTTTCTGCAGGAAGATTTACATGCTCTCGGCTGTTGGTTTTTCCCGTTCCGACCTGTTCAAAGGCCTGTTGCTGGGCGTCGCATGCACCACTACCCTCCCCGCGCTGGCCGACAACGATTCCGATCTGTTGACTCGCAGCACCCTCACCGGTGACTGGGGTGGCTTGCGTCACCAGATGGATGAACAAGGTGTCAAATTCACCGGCGATTACAGCGGTGAAATGGCTTACAACGCCGATGGCGGTTTGCATCGCTCGGCGCGTTACTCGCAGAACATCAAGCTCGGCGTGCAGTTCGACCTGAGCAAACTGTACGGCGTCGACAATGCCGGCAAGGTCCAGTTGACCATCAACGACCGTCGCGGCAACAGCGCTTCCGAAGACCTCGTCGGCAACCGTCTGCCGATCCAGGAAAACTACGGTGGCCTCTACACGCGCCTGACCGAACTGAGTTACGAGCGCAGCCTGTTTACCCCGGCGCTCAACGTGAAGCTTGGTTACATGGCCATGGGCAACGACCTCGGCGGCCTCGACAGCGGCATTCTGTGCAACTTCATGAACGCCGGTTTCTGTGGCCATCCGTTGAACATGTCCGGTGGCAGCGGCTGGACCAACTACCCCAATGCGCATTTGGGCGTGCGGGTGAAATACGACCTGTCGTCCTCGTGGCAACTGCGCGTAGCCGCGTTCAACGTCGACCCGGAAAGCAACGGCAACTCCAGCCGCGCCTGGCATCTTGGCCCGAAACACACCACCGGCACCGTGGTGCCGATCGAGCTGGTGTACAAGCACGCGGGCACCCTGCCCGGCGAATACAAACTCGGCTACTACTACGACAGCTCCGACGTAAAGCGTATCGGCAGCGACGACGAAGTCTCCGGCCGTGGCGGTCATTACCTGCTGATCGATCAGGCCGTGTGGCGCTCGCCGACTTCCGAAGGCCGCAGCCTGCATGCCTTCGGCCAATACTCGGCGGCCAGCGAAGCGGCTTCGCCGTTCAGCAAGTGGTATGGCACCGGGGTGGTTTTGTACAAACCATTCGAAGGTCGTCCGCGTGACACCGTTGCGCTGGGTTATGGTCGCGCCGTGCCTAACCCGCGCAGCCGTGACGTGCTCCAAGACGCCGCTTTGAACAACGGCACGGCGTTCCCGAACCTGGACAGCGCCGAGCAACTGATCGAACTCGGCTACGGTTATCAGGCCACGCCCTGGCTGACGCTGCGACCGAATATGCAGTACATCATCGAGCCGGGCGCGTTTTCCGGGCAGGACATCGACAATGCGCTGGTGTTTGGTTTGCAGGTCAAAGCGGCGCTCTGATCTCCAAATAGCAGGCAATAAAAAACCCGGTTTGAATGCAGGGTTTTTTATTGTCTTCAAGATCACTTTTTCTTTTTAGCCGGCTTGTCAGCCTTCTTTGAATCCTTGGCCTTCTCAGGCTTGCTGTCCGCTTTTTTGGCAGACTTCTTGGGCTCGGCATCTTTTTTCTTGTCTTTCTTGTCCTTGTCGGAGGACTTTGAAAGCGCCGAAGCCGCCGCTGATTTCTTCTCGGGTGATGACTTTTTGTCTTTCAAGTCCTTGCTGGCTTTCGAAGCGTCACCTTTGTCTTTGCTTTTCTTTTCGTCTTTAGCCACGTTGACCACCTCTCGGAGTGTGCCGTTATTGACACGGGGCCTGTGCGATTGACCACAAGCTAATCATTAGGCGAGCAGGTCTCGGAGCGGTTCAGATTATTTTGCGGCATTAGAAACAAGCCAAAAATGAAGGCCGCGCCAGCTGTCGCCAGCGCCACCTTCAACAACGGCCGGTTGATCAGGCCTTGTTGCCCGCCTCCTGAAGCGCCTTCTCAGCATTGAAGCCGTCGAAGTTTTCAAACACACCCATGAAACCTGGCACGGTTACCTCTCGCGCCCAGTCGCGCTGCAGTTCGCAGTACATCTGCACCCGGCTGATCAGCTTCGCCCCCGCCTGCTCCATTCGGCGCAACGCTGCCTCGTGAGCGGCCAGCGACGTGCCGCCCACCGCATCGATCGGCACATAAACCTCATAGCCTTCCTGAATCGCGTCGAGCACCGGGAAGGTCAGACAGGCTTCAGTCCACAGCGCGGTCATGATCAGTTTCTTGCGCCCGAGCGCTTTGACTGCCTGCTTGAACTCGGTGTCCTCCCAACTGTTGATCGCCGTGCGGTCATAGGTGGGCAGATGGCCGAGTACCGCTTGCAACTCTTGAATTGGCGGTTTGTTGCGGCCGGTCGCGACATTGACGGTCGAGTGGATGATCGGCAGGTTGTAGTTGACCGCCGCCTTCGCGACGCTGGTGATGTTGAAGACCAGTTCATCCCGTGGCATCGAGCGGATCGAAGACACCTGAACCGGTTGATAGTCGATGACGATCAACGCTGAATTCTCGGGTGTCAGCAGTTGATCGGTGTGGGGGTTGCGGATTGCTTCGCTTGCCATTTGCAGGTCCTTTTGTATGGGTAACGCACGTCGATGGAACGGCCGGAGCCCGTGCGGTTTGTGGTTCCAGAACGCATGCGAGTGACGCCGTGCCTGGAAAACCCATTGTGCTGTTCCCCTATCCGCGGCAGTAGTAGCATCCCGAGGCGAACTGTGTCGCGCCAAGGGGAACGCGAAAATGGATATCGAAGAACTGCAAACCTTCGTCGAAGTGGCGGATGCCGGGGGCATTTCCCAGGCGGCGCTGCGGCTCGGTGTTTCGAAATCAATCGTCAGCCGCCGACTGGCCCGGCTTGAAGCAGAACTGGGCGTGCAACTGCTGGCACGCTCGACGCGCGGAGCATCGCTCACCGAGGCCGGTGCGACGTTCCGCGATTACGCCGCCCGAGTCTGCAGCGAAATCGATATCGCCAGGGAAACCATCCTGCCCGCCGGCGCCCTTCGCGGTCGCTTGCGCGTAGCGGTGCCGTTGTCGTTCGGGCCGACGCACTTCGCCCCGGTGCTGGCGGAAATGGCTCGCCGTCACCCTCAGTTGCACATGCAGACCTGCTACAGCGATCGCTTCGTTGACCTCATTACCGAGGGCTACGATTGCGCCATTCGCGTCGGTTATCTGCAGGACTCCAACTTGATCGCAAGGCGTATCGGCCCGGTCTACACCAAGCTCGTCGCGAGCCCGGACTACATCAGAGCGCACGGCGCCCCGGAAACCCCGGACGAGCTGCACGCCCATCAGGCGCTCATGCAAGGCACCGAAGCCTGGCAATTCATGGCGGCTGACAAGGTCATCACGGTTCGCCCGCAAGGACGCTTCAAGGCTGACAATGGCACGGCCCTCGCCGCAGCCGCGGCTGCCGGCCTCGGCGTCGCCTACTTACCCGATTGCCTCACTCACGAACACATCGCCTCGGGTGCACTCGTGCCGATCATGACCAACCATCCACCGCCCCCCGCCGGTGCCTACCTCCTCCGCGCGCCAGGCCCGCATCCCGCGCGCAAGATCCGCGTGCTCACCGAACTGCTGATCGAGTACTTCGGCGAATCTCCGCACCTCGCGGTGCAGCCGCTGTCACAGCACGAAGAAGCGCCGGCGTTTAGCTGAGGAAAGCTGAAGCCATGAAAGGAGAATTGAGGTGCCGCAACGCCTGCAAAGCCCAACGCGTCGGACTGCCTTCTTGGCAGACACCACGGCGCTGATCCTGTTTTTCACCACCACCGGCATCATCAATGAACGTTTCATTGCCGGCATGAACTGGGATCAGGTTCTGCAGGCGCGCCTGCTGGGCGCGGCGCTGATGATTCCGGTCGCGCGACCTTACGGTGTCTGGCGCGATTGGCTAATGACGCGCGCCGGAGAGGGTCGAGTGTCCCGGTTGCTCTGGGACAGCATCGCCCTGGTCAGTTTTCAGGTGCCGATCTATGCGGCGATCATTGCCTTCAGTGGTGCATCGGGAGAAGGTCTGGTGCGCGGCACACTGGGTGCGGCGGTAATGATGCTGGTGCTGGGTCGACCTTATGGGGCGTTTCTTAACGGGGTGCGGAGGCTGTTTGGCTTGCCTCCGGGTGGGGACAAGCCGATGTCGTTGAAGGGTTGAGTGGCTGGGGGAGATTTCAGGGACAGACCACACTCAGAAAAACGTGATCCGTCCTTTAATCCCGCTCTTCTGACCAGTTTAAACGGCTCAACCTCTCGCTCCGGTTTCATAGAAATGGTCAACGCAATAGGCTCGTCCCTTGAGTACACGTTGCTCGCAGTCCTTCGCCAGACAAGCAGAAGTATCCAGACCTCCATGATTCTCGACGATGCGTAGCTTGATCAAGGATTCCATATCAGCTGATTCCCAGCCCTCGGGCGAGTCCAGCTTGCGCGCGTACAGCGGTTGATACTTATCCCACTCGTCGGTTCGCCAAAGCTGCCCACACCCGGGGCATTGCAATAGTTTGACCCAGTCCGCCGTTGCAAGGCAGCGCATTCCTGCGACAAACGCCGTGTACTTCTGACCAACCTCTACCAGGTCCCCCTTAGCGTTGCAGGTACATTGCATTTTCCTACTCCGAATCTTCTTGCTTCTACTCGTTTCAAGGTGAGGGTCTGCTTCTGGCCGAAAGCTCGCTAAAAAAAGCTTGCGATCAACACGCCAGGTTGCAGATTTGCGGTTCAAAGACTTGACTCCGACTGCGCCGTTAAATTGCGGACAAGTCTTTTGCAAAGCGCTCAACCTGGCTGGGGAGGACCAACAAAGACCCATTTATTTGCCAATCACAGTCGTCATCTGACGTTGAACCCAAGTAGACGCGCAAGAACACCAAACCCGGGAAATGAGGATCTAAACAGGCCGAAAGTGCAAAATCCTCGCTCTCAGAAAGCCACTCTTTAGAAACCCCTTCCTCAAGCTGCCCAACCGACGCGAAGAATCCGTCGAGTCGAGGCAGGTGATCTGCAGAGGAGGTCCATTCCGTTGTAATTTCCGCGTGTAGATCAGTGCCCGCGAGTCGAACGACGATACATCCAATCCGGCTGCTACACGGCGTGATGGTCAGCTTCAGCCCATCCTGTTGCATTATTTCTGCTGGCATTTCCGTACCAATGTCACGAGTGAAGTGCCGATATTACTACGTGACCGTGCAGGGGATAGGCAAGTTAGTCTTAGGTTGAAGAATCTGCTTCCGACCGGGAATTGCCCATCACGAATGTCCGCTACTGGCTGGCAGCAATAGACTGAAGCAGAGTTTTCTTTCGCTTAGGCTTCAGCTTTTTTTCGCCATGCAACAAAGAGCAGCATGCCGGCCCCAACCAGCTGCCGTTAAAGGTGAGCGGCCTACCTGCTCACCCGGTTCATTTATCCTGAAGAAGCTGCAAGGCGCGATCAAAGTCGAACAGTTCCACTTGCGCCGCCGCGAGTGTCAGACGTTCTGCCAACGCTCGATCGAGTGGCCTGTTGCGCAGTGCCGCCAGCACGTCCAAAGCCGCCGTATCACCTTCGTCCAAAAGAACAATAAGCCTGTTCATCTGCTCGCTGATTGCCGATTCGTCCAGCAGCTCGTCATCCGTGGAGGCCGTTGTGTCCGCTTTAAGGTCGGCCAGAGCCGCGAGGATCGGGCGCAAGCACTGCTCGACCTGCATCGCTAGCGCTTGCACTACCGTAGCCGGCTCGCCGTTCTGGCAGGCCTGTTCTAACAACGCGCAAGCCTGCGCCACGGCCTTGGCGCCGAGGTTGCCGGCGCTACCGCGCAAACTGTGCGCCAGCCGCCCGGCGGCAGCAGGATCCGGATCGATTCGTGCGGCCTGGAATTGCTCGGCAAAGTTTTTCTGCGTATCGCGAAACTTGCAGAGCAGACGTAAGTAGAGATCCCGCCGGCCCATGCAGGTGGCGAGACCCGCCGCCAGGTCAATGCCCTCAAGACGCTCTGGCAAGCCATCGGCGAAACCTGAGATCAGCGGTGCTTGAGCGGTTCTTGGTTTGATCCACTTTGCCATCGTCGCGAACATGGTTTCGACATTCAGTGGCTTGGAAATATGGTCGTTCATGCCGCATTCGAGCGCGCGCTCGCGGTCACCGTCCATGGCATTGGCGGTCATGGCGATCACCGGAAGCGTGCTGAAGCGCGGTTGCTGGCGAATTTGCCGGGTGGCCGTGTAGCCATCCATCACCGGCATCTGGCAATCCATCAGCACGCCATCGAAGTCATCATCCTCGCCGAGAATATCCAAGGCCTCCTGGCCGTGCGTGGCGAGTCGCAAGTGTATTCCGACGCTCTCCAGCAGCTCGCTGGCCAGTTCCTGATTCAGCTCGTTATCTTCGACTAGAAGCAGCCGCGCGCCATTGAGACTGGCTACGGTACTGGCATTGTGTTGGGAGCGTTCGCCAGCCCGAGTATCGCTGTGCGTGTCTCTGCCCAGCACGACACCGATGGCTTCGAGCAACGATGACGGCGTGACGGGTTTGGTCAGTACCACCGGCAGCTGGATACCCTGGCGTTCGGCTTCTTCGCGGGCTTCCTCGCGGCCAAAAGCCGTCACCATGATGACCGATGGCGTGCGACTCAGACTGGCGGAATGCATTCTGCTCACGGTTTCCATGCCATCCATGCCGGGCATGCGCCAGTCCATCAAGACCAGATCGTAAGGCAGTGCCTTGCGCTCGGCGTCGGCCAACATGCGCAGCGCCAGACTACCGTTCTGCGCGACGTCCACTTCCAGGCCAAAGCTGCGTGCCATGCCCGAGAGAATTTCACGGGCACTGGTGTTGTCATCCACGACAAGCACGCGCATGCCCAACAGCTCGCCAGCCTTGAACATGCGACGCGGCAGAACATTTTGCTGTACGCCGAGTTGAACCTGGAAGTGGAATGTGGAGCCGATTCCCGGCTCGCTCTCGACCCAGATTCGGCCGGCCATCAGCTCCACCAGTTTCTTGGAAATAGATAATCCCAAACCGGTGCCGCCATATTTGCGGGTGATCGAAGTGTCCGCCTGACTGAACGACTGGAACAGGCGTGAACACTGCTCGACGGTCATGCCGATGCCGGTGTCGCGCACCCAGAAATGCAGCTCTACGCTGTCGGTGTGCGCACCCACTTCTTCCAGACCGACCACGATCTCGCCGTGCTCGGTGAATTTGGCCGCGTTGTTGCCGAGGTTGATCAGCACTTGCCCCAACCGCAGAGGATCGCCCAGCAGCGCCGTGGGCAAGTCGGGCGGGATCTGGAACAACAACTCGAGGCCCTTGTCCTCGGTCTTCAGGCCAATCATGGCAGCGAAGCTGTCGAGTACGTCTTCGAGGCGGAACGGCACCTGTTCGAGGTTCATTCTGCCGGCCTCGATCTTGGAGAAGTCGAGGATGTCGTTGATGATCCCCAACAGGTTCTCCGCCGAGCGGTGGACCTTTTCAATGTAGTTGCGCTGGCGTTTGTCCAGATCGGTACGCAGTGCCAGGTGGCTCATGCCGATGATGGCGTTCATCGGCGTACGGATTTCATGGCTCATGTTGGCGAGGAACTCGCTCTTGGCCTGCGTGGCTTCTTCGGCCGCAGCCCTTGCCTCTGCCAGTGCGGTGACGTCGATGTTGATGCCGGTTGCGCGCAATGGCTTACCGTCAGGCGTGCGTGAGAAGCGGTTCAGCGACCGCAGCGTGCGCACCAGGCCATCGTTTTTGCGGACGATCCGGAAGTCGAACTCGACGCGGTCATTGCCACTCTGGATGGCGCTCTCGAACGCGCTGCTGACCCGTGCCACATCTTCGGGGTGCATCAGCGCCTGCCAGTGCGCCAACGTGCCACCGAATCCGCCAGGCTCAAGTCCGAACAGGGTTTCGAGCTGCGGCGTCCAATAATTTGTGCCGCTGACCAGATCGACGTCGAACAGCCCGATGTCACCGGCCTCTTGTGCCAGGTTCAGGCGATCGCTGGCGGTTCGCAGCCGGGCTTCCATCGCGCGGCGATCACTCACGTCACGCACCGAGGCACACACGCAGACGCCACGACCCTCGAGGCGGGGCAAATGGGAAAGGCCGATTTCCACGGAGAACAGACTGCCGTCTTTGCGTACCCCGCTCAGATCGTCAAGATCGCCGCCCATCTGCCGGGTTCCGCCGCTGGCAATGAAGCCGTCACGTAACTTGACATGGCGCTCGCGGGCAGCCTGCGGTACCAGACGCTCGATGCTGGCGCCAATCAGCTCGCCGGGGGCGTAGCCAAACAAGGTGTCCATTTGCGGGTTGGTCATCAGGATGCGGCCGTCGGCCCCCAGCACCAGCATGCCGTCCGGTGCTGCCTCGATGATGCCGCGATACCAGGCCTCGGTGGCGCGCAGTGCTGCCTGCTGGGCCTCCAGCTCTCTGGCCTGGTGTTCCAGTTGCAAGGTTTGCGCGCCCATTTCGTCAGCCTGACGTCGAGTTTCCTGCAGCAGCGCCTGGGCTGCCTCGCTGCGTTCCATAATGGCCATCGCACCGGCCAGCCTGGGCAGGACTTCTTGCAAGAGCAACACCTCGTTCTCCTCCAGCGAGCGAAAGCCTGCCATTTCCACAACGCCGAGCAGGCGCTCGCCACGCAGCACCGGCTGCACCAGCAGATGGCTGGCGGCAACTGCGCCCAACTGCGCGCGCACATGCCAGAACGATTCGGGCAGATCCTCAAGCTGACGGGGTTGGCGATCCAGTGCGCACTGGCCAAGCAACCCCTCACCGAGTTCAAGCTCGGCGGGCAACGGGTGCTCACTGTCCAGCGCATAACCGCCGACTAATTGCAGGCGCGACGCGCCCTCATAGAGCACGTAAAGCGCCCCCTGGCACATGCCCAAACGGGGCGCGATGCGGCTGAAAAAAGCCTGAGCCAATTGTTGCGGTGTCTCGGCCTGTTGCAGATCGACTTGCAGGAGCGAGGCGTGAGCTTTCACCCAACGCTGGCGTTCAAGTTGACAAGCCTCCACCTGCAGCGTCGCAATGGCCCGCGCCAGGTCGCCGGTTTCATTGCGCAGGTCGGTGTGCGGGATCTGGCCGTCCAGCTTGCCCGACGCCAATTCGTCCACGGCCACGCGTACGCGGTTCAGCGGCACGCGAATGGAATAGCTCACCAGCCAGGTCAACAGCAAGGCCAGCGTCGAACCACCCAACAGCAAGATGTACGTGATCGCAGTACTACGCTCTGCGTATTCAGCCAGGTTCTTCGCTGTATCGTGGATGTCGGTTTCCTTGTTTTTCTCGATCTGGTTGAGCAGCCCGTCGCCGCCCTGTTCCAGCGCAAGAAAATCCTTGCTGTTGAGCAACATCAAGGCTTGACCCAAGGAACCCTTGCCGGCGAACTCCAACGCTTCATCGCCATCTTTTTGCAGACGCTGCAATACCCGTTCGAATTCCAGCAGGCTGCTGATGCTGCTCTGTCGGCGCAGTGTTGGACGAACCTGCTCCAGCGCTTCATGGAGTCGTGTTTGGGCGACATTCATCTGGGCTCTGGCGCTGATACGGATGTCCGCGTTGTTGGTAGCGATTGCACGTTGCATGGCGAGCAACAGATGCGGCAACTGCACCCGAACCTCTTGCACATGCTGGATGCCCACCAGATCCTGTTGGTACAGCAGCTGCATTTCATTTCTGAGCGAATACTGGGTGCGCAGGCTTTGCACGCCCAGTATCAGGATCAATATCAGCAGCGCGGCGAAGCCGATGATCAATTTGCTGCGCAGGGACAGGCGCTCGAGCATCTCGAACAGTCTGTTCATAAACGGCCTCTTTCAACTGGATGTGCAAACGGATTCGCGAGGTTCAGGGACGGTCGGCAATCTGCTCAAGCAGAGCTACCTGCCTGGCCATGTCCTGGTCGCTGTCGGCGAAGCGCTCAGCAATTTCGCGGAACTGCTCGGCATTGGCCAGAAACGCGTCACAGATGTCCGGATCAAAATGCGAACCCCGGCCTTCACGGATGATTTTCACCGCTTGCTCGTGGGGCATGCCGGGCTTGTACACGCGACGACTGATCAGCGCATCGTAGACATCCGCCACAGCCATCAAGCGGGCGCTGATCGGGATGTCATCGGTGGCCACGCCTTGCGGATAGCCACTGCCATCCCATTTTTCTTGATGGCCGTAGGCAATTTCCTTGGCCAGATGAAGGAAGTCGACATTTATTCCCAACTGATCCTCGGCGTGCTGGATGGCGTCGCGCCCCAAGGTGGTGTGGGTCTTCATGATTTCGAACTCTTCGGCGGTGAGTCGTCCCGGTTTGAGCAGGATGCGATCGGGAATGCCAATCTTGCCAATATCGTGCAGCGGTGCCGATTTGAAGAGCAGCTTGATCGTGTCCTCGTCGAGGAAGTCGCGGAAGCGCGGGTGATTGCGCAACAGTTCAGCCAGGCGTTTGATGTAGTGCTGGGTGCGGCGAATGTGGTTGCCGGTTTCGTTGTCACGGGTTTCGGCCAGCGAGGCCATGGCGTGGATCGTGACATCCTGGATGGCGATCACCTCGCGGGTACGCCGTTGCACTTCCTGCTCCAGAAAATCGTTCTGATTGCGCAGGAAATCGGCAACGGCCTTGAGCTTGATCTGAGTCTCGACCCTGGCCATGAGCACCGGCGGGATGATCGGCTTGGTGATGTAATCCGCAGCACCGAGGCTCAAGCCGCGAATCTCGTCCTCCGTAGCGGTCATCGAGGTCAGGAAAATGATCGGAATATGGCGAATGCGAGCGTCAAGCTTGAGCTGTTCGGCAACGTCATAACCGGACAGGCCGGGCATCATGATGTCCAGCAGGATCAGATCGGGGAGCGGGTCGGCCTGAAGAAGGCGCAGGGCTTTTTCGCCGCTGTTGGCGGCTTTGACCCGATATTTGTCCTTGAGCAACTCGGCGATGAGCATCAGGTTATCAGGGGTATCGTCGACCACCAGAACAGTCGCTGATGGATAAACGCCGTGAGTGCTATCCATGGTTGTTGGCTCCCTTGCCAGGCAATTAAGGAGTCGGCGTACTTGCACCAATCTCTTGCTGGCAAGCGTAGCTAGAAAAGCTGCAATCGCTAGGTGGATATCTGCAGATGGGTTCGAAGAGGCACTCAATCGAATGCCTGCCACTGGCCGAAGAGCGACGGTCTAGCATCGACCGTCACTATGGGTGGTCAGACTGCCGTCTGCTCCGCCATTACTTGTCACTTGAGCAATTGCATCTGCTGGCGATAGTCATCCGTAACCTGCCGCGCTTGACTCGCACTGGTCACGACCCGTGGGGTGATCAGGACAATCAACTCGGTTCTATCGCGCGACTTTGACGTATTGCCGAACAGCCATTTCAGACCAGGAATTTTCGACAGACCCGGCACGCTGGAGGTGGACTCCGCATTGTCCTGCTTGATCAACCCGCCGAGCAGCACCGTCTGCCCGCTCTGCACAGCGATTTGCGTGGAGACCGAACGGGTCGAGATGCGCGGATTGGGTTGAGCGGTGGTAACTCCGCTGGTATCGGCATCGCTTACCTGTTGCTGGATGTCCATGTACACCAGGCCACCCGGATTGATTCGCGGAACCACATCAAGGATCACCCCCGTCTGCACATACTCCACGCTGCTCAAGGTCGTGTCGGAATTGCTCGTATTGACGGTCGTCTGGCTGATGGGAATATTGTCACCGACCTGAATCTGCGCTTGCTGGTTGTTCATCACCACCAGCGACGGCGCCGACAACACCTGCGTGCGACCGTTGGTTTCGAGTGCATGCAGTGCCACTTGCAGGTTATTGCTGACGAAGGAATAGAACAGCGAATCCGCTGCACCGAGCCCCGCCCCGCCAGCGCCAAGCGCGCCTTGGTTGCCGCTGGTGTTGGCGACGGTTGTGCTCGATGAATTGCCGGCCAGGTTGCCCAAATACCACTGCACACCGAGATCCAGTTCGCCGGTCAGTTTGACCTCAAGGATTCGCGTCTCGATCTGCACTTGCATGGGCAGGTTGTCCAACCGTTTGATAGCCGACTCGATCTCTTTCCACTGCGCCGGACGCGTGCGTACCAGCAACTGGTTGGTGCTCTTCTGCGCGGTGATGCGCACGCTTTGTTGCAGACTCTGCTCCGCCGCTTGACCGCCGGACTCTGCAGTGTCGGCGCTTTCGCTTTCGCCCAGTTCGCCGCCGGACGAATCGTCCTCGGCCTCCTCCTCTTCACCGCTCGATTGCGCACGATTGTTTTCTGCGCCCAGACCGGCAGATGCTTGCGACGTCGTGCCGGAAAGCCCATTACCGCTGCCATTGAGCGACGACAGTGAGGCGGTGCGCAAACCCGGCGCGACCTTGGCGGCAGCGTCTTCCTTGATCGCGCCGTTGCCGTAGATCTGGCGCAAGTACTTGGCCAGATCCGCGGCTTTCATATTGCGCACGTCGTAGACGTACATCTGCGGTTCGTTGCCGCCACCCTCGTCAATGGTCGCGATCCAGTCGCCGACTTCCTGCAGATACGCCGGTTGCGACGAGATGGCGACGATGGAGTTGGTGCGCTCGTTGGGCATGAACTTGACCATGCTCGCCAACGGAATGCCGCTGTCAGGCCCGAACAGCTTTTGCAGTTGCGGCATCAATTCGGCCACCGACGCCCGTTGCAGACCGTAGACGCCGATGGACATGCCCTTGAGCCAGTCGACGTCGAAGGTATCGATGGTGTCCTGATAGTTGGCCAACTCATCCGGGGTGCCGGCCAGACTCAGCACGTTGCGCGCCGGATCCACCAGCAGGAATGCGTTCTCCCGGGCAAACGGTTTGAGCAGCTTCTGCATTTCCGTGGCGGAGATAAAGCGCAGCGGAAACAGTCGCGCGGTGAGGCCGGTGGAAGGCCGGGCGACCGGCATTTCCGGTACCAGTTTGCCCGCGACCGCCTGATTCGACGGCAGGATGACGTAGCGGTCGCCCTGGCGGATCATCGCGTTTTCTGTCCAGGACAGCAGGGTTTCCAGAATCGACAAGGCTTGCTGCTTGTTCACCGGTTTCGAAGTGGAAAAGCTCACATTGCCTTTGACGCCTTGAGCGATGCTGTAATTTTCGTGCAGCAAGTCGCCCATGACGCTGTTGATCACCGCGTCGATTGGCTGGTCGGTGAAGTTGAAGACGATGTCCCCGCCTGGCTCGGCGCCGGCCTTCGCGCCGGCAGCAGGTGCCGCCGGACGCACGAAGTTCTGGCTGCCGCGAATGATCTGCCGACGCGCCGGTGTGGCGTTATCGGACGCTGACGCGCTTGGCGAATCGGCGGGCGCATCCACCACTGGCGCGCGTTGCGAGCCGGTACCGTTGAGTGCTTCCTGCATCAGGGCCGGGTCATTTTGCGTCGACGACGGCGTGGACGCGCAGCCAGCCAAGGCCACGGCGGTGGCCAGGCAAATCAACGGGCTGCGCAAACGAAGGATTTCAGGGAAGCAATTGTTCATGGTCTCGGTACGTTGGGAAGAGTGATAAGAGGCGCCGTTGATGGCGGCGGAAGACGTAGCACGGGCAGGCTCAGCTGGCGGGTCTGGCCCTGGTACATGAAAGTGGCTTGCAGTGGGCTGAGCGCAGTCAGGGTCCAGCCGTTATCCAGCGCTTTGCCGACTGCGAGCTTGAGTGTGCGTTTGTTGGCCAGGCGTAGCAGCGCCCACTGCGCCTGGCCATTGATGACCACACCGGTCAGCGCAACGCCTTGCAGCGCGGCCGTCTCGCCTTTACCACTGACGAGGTCGGGTTTGCGCTCGGGACTGAAAATCGATTGCTGCCAGCTCAGGTTCAAGTCTTGCGCGGTCAATGTCGGCAGCGGCTTTGGCGCGGCACTGGCCGGCAGATCACGTGGTTGACCGGCAGGCAGCCACTGTTCAGCTCGTCCCGCGCCAAGTAACAGCACCACAAAAACTGCGCCCAGCGCCGCGGCGATGGTGAGCAGGAGCAGATCCATACGACTGAACCTCATGCTCCGGGCTCCTTACCGTTGGCCGCTTGCAGATAACCGCGCAATAGCAGATTCACCTGCAAGCGCCCTGCACCTCCGCTGGCTGGCGCGGAGGTTTGACGACGGATGCTCACATGGTCGACAAACAGAAACGGCTGACCATATTCGAGATCGTGCAGCAGCCCGGTCAGCGGCTCCATGGCACATTCGAGAGTGAGGCTGACTTTGACCTGTCGATACGGCTCGGCGCTGTTTTGCTCCGGTGTGATCGGCATGCGCTGCGTGACCTGACACCCGGGCCCCTGATCGGCATGTGCCTTGACCAGATCGAGGCTGCGTTGCATCAGGTCGGCCGCCACGGCGCTGGGGTCGGTGCCGGGCAGCAAGCTGCTGCGGCTGGCCGGGTCGCGCCGGGCTTGTTGCAACTGCTGTTGCAGAGCTTCGCGTTGCTGTAGTGCGCCGGCGTAGCGCTGCTGTTGTTCGCGCAAGCTGTCGGCCTGGTTTTCGATCGCCATAAGAGGATCGAGAAACCAGCTCTGCACCAGCAGCCACCACGCCGCCCACACGGCCAGTGCCAGCACGATCAGCGCTGCGCCGCGCCTTTCGCGGGCGGTCAATTCACGTCGCATCGGCCGGCTCCTTGCGCAACTGCGCGTGCAATGAAAAACGCTCCTTGCCCGTCTGTTCGTCGGGCTGAATGATCCCTTGGAACTGCGCATCGCTCAGGGTCCGGCAGTCTTTGGCGCGAGCAATCAAGGCACTGGCCCGGGCGCTCTGACCGGTGATCGAGACGCCGCCGTCTTCGCTGATGTCCAGTTGCTCGACCCAGGTATCGGCGCCGAGGCAACCGGTGAGGTCCAGCAACACACTGGACACACTGGGCCGGGCGGTCTTGCGTTGCGCCAGATAGCGAGCGGCACCCTGGGTGTTGGCCAGTTCATGACGCAGGTTTTGCAGCGCCTGCACTTGTTCGCGTTGTTGATCGACGGCGTCCTGCATCGTTTCCATTCGCGCCGAGCGCGCGCCCAGCCACATCATCATGCACGCCAGCAACAGACCAACACAGCTCATTGCCAGATAACGCGGAAGGTGGTTACGACGGGCGCCCTGTTGTTTGTATTCGTCGGGCAGCAGATCGACGCCCAAGGGTTCGCCGTTGCTGCCCCGGCAATCGATGGCGTGAACGTGCAAGCCGCGGGCGTGGCAGTGATCAAGCACGGTTTGCAAACGCTCCCGCACAATCGCCACCAGCAGCACCCGCGCGATGCTTTTTCCACGGCCTTGCACGCGGGTGACAAAGTGCATGTCCTCGCGGGGAAACGGCGTGTACTTGTCCAGTTCGAACCCGACCACACTGCGCAAATCGCGCGTGGCCGCGACAGGCAGATCCAGCGGCTGGGCCAGAACCATCGCATAAGGCAACAGCAACACTACCCGGTCACCGCCAGCGTCAGGCAGTGCCTCCGGCAGAGGCCAAGTCAACAGACGCTCGCGGTTGTGCGGCAGCAAACCGCGCTGCATTCGCGCCGGCAGTGCGTTGCGCAGCTCGTGCAACCACGCCTGCCACAAACGCTGGGCAAGGCTGCCGCGCCAGTGGCTTTGCCAATGGCCGTTGACCTGGGCAAATCGCCGAGCCAGAGGCGGTGAGATCAATTGCTTCATTCTTGCCAGCGCAAGACCCGGTAAGGTCGTGCCCCCTCCTTCGATGGATTCAATAACAACGTGACGCGAAGCGTCGTGGTGTAACCACCGGGCAAGGTCGCCCGGCTTTTAACCGTGAAGATCGACCCGGCGGGTGTGACGCTCGGACGTGCTCGCGGCAGGTTCAATGCCTGTTGCAGCCAGGGCGTCGCAAATTGCGGATCCGGCGCCGGCAACCCGCTCCACAACGTCACGTAGGGTGCGGCTCGCTGGTAAATCGCCTGGGTCATGCCCGGCAGCTCGCGCAGTTCCTCGACCATTCGCAGTGGCGCCTGATCATCGGCGCGACGGCGCTCGACGCTTTGCGCCAATTGCCGCGCCTCCCCGGGAGGCGCGCCGCATGCCTGTAACAACCGCGCGATTAACTCCACAGGTGCAACGTTGAGATCCACCTGACCCTGCTCGCTGCGCAGGCTGACGGCCAGTTCGGCATCCTCGAAACGCAAGACGTGCACTTGGTTGTCCGCCAGCCAGCGCCGTTGCGGGTCGTGATCGAGTTGGGCCAGCACCGCCATGGCGATGCCCGCCTCGGCAGCCAGTTGCCCCTGTAGGTGCTGGCGCTGCCAAAGGGCCTGACGGTTCTGCAAATGCACCCAACCCACCAGCCCGGCGAGCAAGGTGCCGAGCAGTGCCAACACCCACAGCACCAGAAGCAGCGCGACGCCGCGCTGACGCTTCATGGCGCAGTGTTCTCGCCGGACAAATCCAGACGCAGGCGAACCACCTGCCTCGGCCATACAACTGCGCCGGCCAATTGCGCATCGATGCGCACCGCGCGCGGCAGCCGTCCGGGCCATGGCCAGCGATCCAGCCACTCAGTGGTTTTCCCCTCGGGCGACACACCCCGATAGCTCAGGTGTAGCGCTCTAACCTGCTGCAACAGCACTTGCGGTTCTCTCGCTGGCTGTAAGGTTTCGCCCTGCAAACGCTGAAGGCTGACCTGCAAACGCCCCTCTACGAGACTCACTTGGTGCCGATAGACACCTCCGCCCACCGTTGCCGGAAGCGGCGCGTAAAACCTCAGGCGGTCAGCGTCGCCCTGAAACATCGGCGATTGGCTTTCACCCGGTTTTCCCGCTGCCAATGGCAAGGCCTGGCCGATCGCGCTGCGCAAGAAATTCTGCGTCGAGCGCACTTCATCGAGGCGGTTGCTGTAGCGTTCGGCCTTGGTCATGGCCCGGTTGGCACCCGATATCGCTGCGCCGATCAATGTCAGCAAGACGCCGAGCAAACTGATCACCACCAGCACTTCCAGCAGGGTGAAACCGCGCTGATTACGCTTCATTGGCCAGCACCGCTGCCTGCACTGCGCACTTGCACGGTGCTGTAGCGGGCATGCCGAGCGCCATCGTCCACTTGCAGATCCAGCCGAAAAGCGTTGGCCGATCCATTAGCGGCGGGGATAGCGCTGACATCCATCTGCCAGCGCACGCCACTCCACTCGCCGTTGCTGCGCCCGGTTACCAAGGCACGATCACTGGCATCGTCAATCAGCGAGCGCGCCACCAGAATCAAACGATCGCTGCGTTGCACTTGCTGCAAGGCGCGAGCGCCGTTGCCGAACGCCACGACCAGAACGCTGCTGCACACCCCCAGCACAGCAAGGGCTGCAAGCATTTCCAGCAATGTGAAACCGCGCTGGCGGTTCAATTGAGCGTGCGCAACTGAACGCTGCCCGTCAGCCAATTGATGTCGATCCGCCAACGCTTGTCGTTGCGCGACAACAACAGGTGCCCGCCGCTGGAGCCGCCATCCGGATAAAACTCGAACGCCGCGCCGAGTCCTTCGGCGGTGACCAGTTGCACCTGCATGTCCTGCGGCAAGCTGTGCGGCTTATGGTCGGGGCCGTTGAAGCGCGCCTTGCGCAGATCGAAACGTGTCTGCGCCGGTTGGCCGCTGACGATGGCTTGCACCCGCGCAGCACGCAGTGACTGCACCAATTGCGTCAGCGCCTGGCGTTCCTTCGCCGATTGCAGGCCCTTGCCTACGCCGAAGCTGATCAAGCCGATGCTGACGCCGATCAAGACGATCACCACCAGCAGTTCGATCAAGGTGAAGCCGCGCGAGCGCTGCAAGGCGTGCACGGTTATTGCCAGTTGCCGAGGTCGGCCTTGTAGCCGTCCCCACCGGGCTGACCGTCCTGGCCATAAAAAATCAGATCGAAACTGCCGTGCTCACCGGGGTAGCGATAGCCGAACGCATGGCCGAACGGATCCTTGAGATCCGAAGGCTTGGCATACGGCCCAGCCCAGCCAACCGCGTTGGCCGGTTTGCTCAGCAACTGCTGCAAGTTGGCCGGCGGGCTGCCGACATCGAGGCCGTAGCTTTCGACCTTCATGCTCAGGCTGGACAATTGCGCCTTGCCGGCGCCGTACTTGCCTTTGTCGACGTTACCGCCAACCTGACGCACGACGATGGTTGCGACGATGCCGAGCAAGACGATCACGGCGAGCATTTCCAGCAGGGTGAAACCGCCTTGCCGACGGCGGCCGGCAGCGTTTGAACGGGGCATGTTTTTTCCTCAAATGTTACTGGTTAGGCTCATCAGCGGGAGCATGATGGCGAGCATGATCACCGCGACCAGCACGGCCATGACCACGGTCAGACTGGGCACCAGGGCCGCGAGCAAACGGTCGATGCCGCGTTTGGCCTCGACATCGAAAACTTCGGCGACCTTGAGCAGCATGGCGTCGAGATTGCCGGCCTGTTCGCCGACCTCGATCATCTGCAGGGCGAGTTCCGGCAGCAGCGGTTGTTCGCCGAAAGCCTGGGCCAGCGTGCCGCCGCCCTTGACCCGCTGGGTGGCCTGCTCGACCTGGGCCCGCAAGGCGTGATTGCCGCAGACCTCGCGGACGATGATCATTGCTTGCAACAGCGCCACGCCATTGCTCAACAAGGTCCCCAGCGTGCGCGCCAGCCGAGCGGCCTCGATACGCTGCAACAATGGGCCGATGACCTTGATGAACAACAGGCGATGGTCATGACGTTGGCGGCGTTGCGGATCACGGCGTGCGACAGCGATGCCCCACGCCGCCATCACCAGAGTTGCCAGCACCAGCTGGCCATAGGCGCTGAGGAATTCGCCGAGAACGAGGATAGTCTGGGTGATCAGCGGAATCGGCACGCCGAGATCACGAAAGATCGGCACGAATTGCGGCACCACATACGCCAGCAATAGCGCCAGCGAACCGAGTACGCCGACGATGAGAAAGGCTGGATAAATCAGCGCATTGATGACTTCGCCACGCAATGTCTGGCTGCGTTCCAGATAATCGGCAAGCTGACGCAGCGTGTGTTCCAGCGAACCGCCCGCTTCACCGGCGCGCACCATGCTGATGTACAAACCGGAGAACTGGCCGTGCTCTTCTTCCAGTGCCTGGCTCAACGGTTTACCGGCCTTGACCTGCTCACGCACCCGCTCCAGCAACGCTCGGCGCCGCAGATCGGTGGCCTGCTTGAGCAGAATGCCCAACGAGCGCTCCAGCGGTTGGCCCGCACCCAACAATGTCGCCAATTGCTGAGTGAAGCTGACCAGCGCGGCGCCATTCGTCGCGCCACGCCGTAAAGAACCCGTCAGGCGATCACCGGCGCAGGCTTCGAGGCTGAGTAACAACAAGCCGCGTTTTTGCAGCGCAGTGATGGCGCCCGCTTCATCGGCGGCTTCCAGACTGCCTTGGCGAGAAACGCCATCGGCGTCCAGTGCGCGGTACTTGAAATGGCTCATGTCAGTCGCCGCGCGTCACGCGCAGCACCTCGTCAAGGGAGGTGATGCCGGCCACCGCCTGACGCAAACCTTCTTCGTACAAGGTGCGCAAACCACCGCGCCGAGCGGCCTGTTCAAGGGTGGCGGCATCGGCCTGGCGCATCAGCAATGAGCGCAGTTCTTCGTTCATCACCAGCAGTTCGGTGATCGCGCTGCGCCCGTGATATCCGCCACCAGCCGCTGTGGTATCGGCGCGATAAAGCAAAATCGGTCGCTGTTCGGTGAACTGCTCCAGCCCGTGTTCGGTGATCATTTGCGGCGGTGCTTCGAATGCGATCCGTGTCTGCGGATCGAGGCGGCGTACCAGACGCTGGGCCAGAATGCCTTTGACCGTGGACGCAATCAGGTAGCTCTCGACGCCCATGTCCAGCAGCCGGGTGATACTCGCCGCCGCACTGTTGGTGTGCAGGGTCGAGAGCACAAGGTGGCCGGTCAACGAGCTCTGGATGGCGATGCGGCAGGTCTCGAGATCGCGCATTTCACCGATCATGATCACGTCCGGATCCTGACGCACGATGGAGCGCAGCGCATTGGCAAAGTCCAGGCCAATGGCCGGTTTGACCTGAATCTGGTTGATGCCTTCGAGCTGGTACTCGACCGGATCTTCGACGGTGATGATCTTGCGCTCGGCGGTGTTGAGCCGGGACAGCGCGGTGTACAGCGTGGTGGTTTTGCCGGAGCCGGTGGGACCGGTGACCAGCAAGATGCCGTGTGGGCTTTCGAGCACGTCGAGGAAGCTGTTCAGGCGTTCACCGTCCATGCCAAGGCTGGGGAAATCGAAGCTCACCGTGCGCCGATCAAGCAGGCGCATCACCACCGACTCGCCGAAACTGGTGGGCACGGTCGACACGCGCAAATCCAGCTCCTTGCCCTGAATGCGCAACATGATGCGACCGTCCTGAGGCAGGCGCCGCTCGGCGATGTCGAGCCGCGCCATGATTTTCAAACGCGAGATGATCGCGGCGGATGAACTCGACGGCGGCGCTTCGGCTTCATGCAGGACTCCGTCGATGCGATAGCGCACCTTGAGCTGGCTCTCGAAGGGTTCGATGTGAATGTCCGATGCGCGCTGTTCCACCGCGCACTGCAGAATCAGGTTGACCAGGCGAATCACCGGCGCCTCGGAGGCCAGATCCTTGAGGTGTTCGATGTCGTCTTCGGCACCCTCGTTTTCGTCCAGCGATTCGATCAACGCGTCCATGGCGCTGCGGCCCTGACCGTAGAGACGTTCGATCAGCGTGCTGACATCAGCGGCTGTCGCCAGCCGCAACGACACACTTTTGCTCGCGCAGTAGCTCATGGCATCCAGGGCATATTGGCTGAGCGGCGGACTGGCGACCACCGTCACCGTTGCCGCATCCGCCGCCACCGCAACAACACCGTGATGACGCAAGAAACGCTCGCTGCCGATCAACAATGGCTCGATGTCCCAAGAGGCTTCATCGAGTTGCAGACGAGGGACGCCAAGCAACGTCGCGTAAGCCTCGACCGCCTGATCATCACGGACACTGCCCAGCCGCAGCAGATTGCGCAGCACCTCTTCTTCGCTATCGCTTTCAGCCAGGCACAGTTTGCGCGCGCGATTGACGTCGGAAGCCTTGACCTCGGCATTGTCGACCAACCATTGGCATATTACGGACTGCGAAGGAAGTTGCATCACACTGTACGTTTCTCTTGGGCGCAAGCAACTAACGAAAGAAATAGCCAAGTTCTTGAACACACTTGGTCAAATCGATCGATCATTAACTTATCTGTTATTGGCGCATTGCCAAAAAGGCTGCTGACAGATTGCACGGGATTAGTCGGCTGATATTTCAACCCATAAAAGACGTGTGCAACAGGCTGAAAATTGACTGCCGGGAAAGCTTATCAGAGCACTAAACCTAATTACAACTAGGTTTATGGCTTGGTTTTTTGTTGCTCATTAATCGAATAAAAAGATGCTTTAACGCTTTAAGCTGCCTTTTTTCGCCATAAAATCAATGAACAGTCGCAATACCGCGCAATCGATAGTAAAAACCTATCAATTTGCCAGCATCAAAAACAACCTCCGAACGTCGCTTTTTCCTCGCATCACTTCCAAACTGGAAAAATAGTTTTGCGAGTATTGAACTTTCATGTGCATGCTTCGGACTTATGTGCGATTTCAAGACTACAAGTCTGCAGTCGTGCATTAACGCTTCCTTCACCAATCGAGAACTGATCGATGCTTCGAATCATGTCGCCCGTTATGGGCGCAGTACTTTTGTGCGCGCAAAGTTTGCCCGTTATGGCAGCGGATTATTCCTCTTCGTCGAACGGCGGTAACGCGGATCAACAGCTTCGTGAACAGATCGAGGCCAAACGCGACCAACTGACCGGCGCCGCCAACCTCGCCCCTGCCACGCAAAACGGCGTTGGCACCCTGCTCGATGCCCCCGTGGAAACCGATGACGCTCCCGCGCAGGTCCAGCAACCATGAACCCGACCAACGCCAACAGGACTTTTGCCTTGTCAGCCTTCAAACACACCCTTGGCTTGAGCGTGCTGACCTTCAGTATCGTCCAGGCCAATCTCGCGCTCGCCGCCGTCACACCCGCTACCGGCAATGAAGTCGAAGCCCGCGTCAGTTCGATCCTCGACAACATGAACCTGTCCGAGAAGATCAACTTCACCCGCGTCAACGACGGCCACATGATCCCTTCCCTGCTCAAGTGGGGCATCAAGGGCACCACGGCGTACGACTCGTCGATGGGTGTGCACGTCAATAACGCCACCTTCGGCGCGCAATACCCGTCGCAGTCGGCACTCGCCGCGACCTGGAGCATCAACCGCGCCAAGGAGTTCGGCCTGGCAATCGCCTATGAAACGAAGATCTCCGGTGGTCAGCAGATGTTGTCCCCGGGCGTGAATCTCTATCGCACGCCTTACAACGGTCGCTCGGCGGAGTACGTCAGTGGCGAGGATCCGTTCCTCGGCGCAGTACTCGCGCCGGCGATTGTCAACGCGATCCAGGCCCAAGGCATCCAGGCCAGCGGCAAGCACTACTTGGCCAACGAGCAGGAAGCCAACCGTCAGGCGGTGAACATCGTCGCCGACGAACGTACCCTGCGCGAGATGTACCTGCCGGGCTTCGAGTCGATGGTCAAGAACGCCAACGTCGCCTCGATCATGTGCGGATTCAACAAGGTCAACGGCGACTACGCCTGCGAAAACCATCACCTGATCACCGAGGTGCTCAAGGGTGAATGGGGCTATCAGGGCACCGTGATCAGCGATTTCAACGCCATTCACAATGCGTTCAAAGGCGCGTGGGCAGGCACCGACATCGACATGCCGTCGGGCCTGCAATTCACCGAAGCCAACCTGATGCCGTACGTCTGGAGCGGGCAACTGACCCAGAACGTCATCGACGACAAGGTCAAACGCAACCTGCGTGCCGTGGTCAGCTACGACTTCCAGGAAAACCTCAACACCGCCAAGACCCTCGACCATCCCGAGTACGGTGCACGCGCTGCGTTGAACACCGCGCGTGAGGCGATCGTCCTGCTGCGCAACGAGAAAACCAGCGCCGGTACACCACTGCTGCCGCTGGCGAAAACCGCCAAAATCGCCGTTATCGGTGATTGGGCCAACCAGGCGCCGGCCTCGCCGTTCGGTACCGCCAACTCGCCGCCGAACAGCTACGTGACTGAACTGAGCGGTCTGCAGCAACTGGCATCGAGCAGCTCGAACGTCACGTATCTGTCCGAGATGAGTCTGAATCCGAAGAGCTCTGTGTGGTATCAGCCGTCTACCGGCAACAGCGACATCAGCAACTCCGGGGTCAAGGCCGAGTACTTCGCCAACACCAGTTTTTCCGGCACCCCGGCGCAGACCCGTGTCGAGCCAGGCGTGAATTTCAACTGGACCACCAGCACCAACGAAACCAATACCGGCACCACCACGGTTTCGGGTTTCAGTCCGAGCGCCGGCAACTTCTCGGCGCGCTTCACCGCGAAGATCAAGCCGCTGATTTCCGGTCCACAGGTCTTCAAGATTCGCGCGGACGGTCCATACAAGCTGTGGGTCAACGATGAGCTCGTGGTGCAGAGCGATGGCGTTCCGTACTCCGCCGACGTGGTCAATGCACTGACGACCTCGGGCAAGACCGCCAACCTGGTCGCTGGCAAGCCATACACCGTCAAGCTCGAATACCAGCGCGTGCAGGGCAACTTCACCCCGGCACTGGGCGGGCTTGCCGGCGTGCAAATGAGCTGGGCGTCGCTGCGTCCACCACAGGACTTGTCGAAGTACGATGCCGTTGTGGTGGCTGCGGGCACCAACTATGAGAACGAAGGCGAAGGCTCCGACCACGGTTATGAACTGCCGGATCAACAGGCGGAACTGATCAAGCACGTGGCCAAGGCCAACCCCAACACCATCGTCGTGATGCACGGTGGCGGTGTCGCGGATATGCAGCCATGGGCGAAGAAAGTCGGCGCGACCCTGCAAGCCTGGTTCCCGGGTCAGCAAGGTGGCCAGGCCCTGGCCGAGATCCTCTACGGCAAGGTCAACCCGTCGGGCAAACTGCCGGTGACCATCGACAAGAAGATCGAGGATAACCCGAGCTACGCGTCCTACCCGGATCCGGCCGCTTATCGCGGCGACAATGCCCTGACCGAGCTGACCTACAGCGAAGGCCTGTACCTGGGCTATCGCGGCTACGACAAGAAACACAGCAAGCCGCTCTACCCGTTCGGTTACGGTCTGTCCTACACCACGTTCGGCTACAGCGATCTGAAGTTGTCCAGCAACGTGATGACGCCGGGCGCCACGGTTGACGTGAAGTTCACCGTGACCAACAAGGGCGACAAGGCCGGTTTCGAAGTGGCGCAGCTGTATGTGCAACCGGTGAACCCGGCAGTCGACCGCCCGGAGAAAGAACTGAAGGGCTTTACCAAGGTGTACCTGCAGCCTGGCGAGAGCAAGACTGTTAGCATCCCGCTCGACTCGCGCTCATTGGCTTACTACGTGGATAACACCGCCAGTTGGAACGTCGATGCCGGTAAGTTCAAGATCCGCGTCGGCACCGACTCAGAGGATCTGGCCCTGAGCCAGACGCTGATCACGCTGTACCCGGAGCAATTGACCACCCGCGACAGCAACCCGCTGCCAGTGCCCCTGCGCAAAGCCGTGCAAGTATCGGCTTCGCAAACGTACTGACCGTTACATGAGGCTCAGGGATGAGCCTTTTGTTGGGTTTTGAGATCGGCGGCCAGACGGCGCAGATAGCCGTCAAAAACGTTCAACACGTCCACTTCGGCCCGTCCTCTCAGCCATTGAATCTGCAGCCCGTCCATCATCGAGAAAATCTCTTGGGCGAGCGCTTTCACGTCCACGTCCTGGCGAATCTCCCCTGCTTCCTGCAATGACCCCAGGTGCGCCTGGGCATGCCCATGAACCATGTCGAACTTGTCCTTGTACCAGGGAAAGGCCGGATGTTTTTCCGACAGACTTTCGGTGTTGATCATCACCGAGGCCTGGCACTCGCCCGCATCCTCGACGCTGAAACTCATGCTCAAGCGCAGAAACTGCAAAAACCCTTCCAGCGTCGGCGCGGTGGCCAGATCACCGAACCGGGCGATCACCCTTTCATCGCGACGATCAAGCAGCGCTCGCAGCAGCGCTACCTTGTTGGGAAAATGATGGAGCAAGCCGACCGTGGTGATACCGGCGATATCGGCGACATCACGCATCGAAGCGCCCAGATAACCATCCCGCGCAAAGACTTCGGTGGCTGCATCGAGCAGCGCCATGCGGCGCATTTCGCCCTTTGGCGCGCGTCGACGCTTGGGGCTCTGCGCATCCGCCGATTCGTTTTGAGTATCCATGACTGCCATAAAATTCCGTTGAAAGTGTGCCCGCCGTCAGGGCCTGCCCGACGGCGGCGAATGTGCTCGTTCAGTGCTGATGCAACGCCTGCTCGCGTCGGGCAAAGAAGCGTCGCGAGACAACCGACGCGGTGACGATCGCGGCGAGGGCCACCAGTGCATTGCCTGTCCACATGCCGATCACGGCGCCGCTGCCGCCAAAAAAGCGGACGCCGACGTACACGAACGGCAGTGTTCCCAGAGTGCCGCGAACCCAGCCGAACACCGGCACCCACCAGGCGCGATTCATTGTCAGGAACATCGACTGTGCGACGAAATCCAGACCAAACACAATCCACAACCCGGCGCCGACCTGACAGAACGCCATGAACAGCGCACGCCCCGCGTCCACCAGATGAAAATGGTCGGCGATCCACGGCCCCGCCAATGCCAGGCAAAGCCACAGCGCCATACCATAAAGGACGACGCAGCGGCGGGTAAAGACCACAATCGCCTTGACCCGGTCATCGCGCCCCGCCCCCAGGTTCTGCGCAATCACCGGCACCAGTGCGCCCGGCAAAGCGAAAAAAACACAGTAGCCAAACTGCAGGATGCGATCGACTACTGCCATCCCGGCCAGCGCCGACGAACCCACGCCCGCCATTACTACCATCAGGTAGGTAATGCCCACGGGCATCGCCAGATTGCCGAGCATCGCCGGAAGTGCCACACGCAAGGTGCGCCCGGTGTGCAGCGCCAATAACCGTAAATGGATCTGCATCGACATACCGATGTGACGCTTGACCCACACCAGTCCGAGAATGAGCGCCGCTGTCGCAGAGACAAGGCAGGACACAGCGGCACCTTCAAGCCCCATGTCAAAGCCGAAAATGAACAACGGATCGGCCACCGCCAACGTCCCCGCCCCCGTCAGCAACACGACGAGCGCCCGCTTGACCTGCCCCTGGGCGCGAAGCATTTGCACGCACATCTGTGTCGCGGCGATCAGAATGCTGGACGGCACCACCGTCCACAGGTATAGCCGTGCATTCTGGTAAACCGCCAGATCCCCGCCGAGCCAGCGTGCCAGTGACTGCGCGAACAGAGCCTCCAGCAGCACGATCATGCCCGCCAACACCAATGCCATGATCAGCATATGGCTGGTGAGTCGGCTCAGCGCCCTGGACGCATGCCGACCGATACGCTCGGAAAGCAATGCGCCGGCACCGATCACCAGTCCGGAGGAAAAAGCGCTGTTGATGAACATCAAGGTCTTGCCCAGCCCGACGGCCGCCAGCAAGCTTTGGTCGTCGAGCATCGACACGTACATCAGCGTCAGGATGTCGACAAGGAAAACCGCAAGCAAACCCAGTGCGCTGGTGCCTGCCATACTCAACACATGTCTGCCGACGGGCCCCTCCGTGAACCTGGCATGGTAAGTGGTCATGTTGATGTTCGAATGTTCCAGGTGGGGCGCGGTGGCCCGGATGATACGGAGGGTAGTCGGCGTATGCCAGAAGATGTCCCGCCGACAGATGAAGTGCAGGTTGCCCCGGGTCACTCGCTGACACCTCTATAACATCCGCTCCAGCCCGATCGTACTGCTCAGCCACGCATTGAAGTGCCGCCACCAACTCCCCGGTTCCTTGGTCAACGTATGCCGCTTGCCGTCATCCTCGGTGACCCAGACCATTTGATTCTCTTCCAGCACGGTGTGGTAACTGAACGCCGGGGCCATACCTTCCAGGGCCAGCTCACGCACCCGTCCGGCGAGTTGCGGATCATCGACCAGCACCCCGACTTCGGTGTTCCACAAGAGTGAGCGCGAGTCGAAATTGAACGAGCCGAGGAATGCTTTCTGCTGGTCGAAAATCATCGCCTTGCTGTGCAGGCTGGAGTCGGAACTGTTGGAAGATCCGCTGTGAAACAGGCGCGGCCCACCGCCTCTGTCGTCGCTGTCACCATTGTCGCCGGATTGGCGCCGTAGCTCGAACAACTGCACGCCATGCTCCAGCAAGGTTTGCCGATACGGGGCGTACGCACCGTGTGCGGCGGGCACATCAGTGGCCTCCAGTGAGTTGGTCAGCAAGCTGATCGACACGCCGGCGTCGGCACGCTCGGTCAAGTACACCACCCCCGGCTGACCGGGCACCATGTAGGCTGACACCATGATCAGCTCCTTGCTGACCCCGTTGAGTTCAGGCGCCAACTGGGTGGCCAACAGCAAGTTCGGGGCGGGTTCGCCTTTCGCCAAGACCTTGCTCGGTGCATCCCACAGCGCTTTGCTCCAGGCCCAGATCAACTCCTGACGCCAGACATGCAGGCGTGGGTGCGTGGTGTAGGTCATCAGTTGCTGGTAAAGCGCATGATTCTGCTTGCGCGTTTCCTCCAGGGATTCATCCAGCCGGGTGCGGCTGTTTTTCAGGTCCGTGAGCGACGGTTTGATCGAGAGAAACTGCTCGATGGGCTTGCTCAGCGCACTGTTCCAATACTGGTCAAAACTGTGCCCCAGATGCTCCGCAACCGGACCAACACTGAGCATGTCGATGTCTCTGAAGTTCTTGTCGGGCTGCGCATCAAAATACTCGTCGCCCAAATTGCGCCCACCGACAATTGCCACGCAGTTGTCCACCACCCACAGTTTGTTGTGCATGCGTCGATGTTGCTGCGACAGGTCGAACAGCCGGCCCATCGTCCGCGTCACAACGGTGCTGCGGCCCAGGTGCAGCGGGTTGAATACGCGGACTTGAATCCGCGGATGCGCAGCCAGCGTCGCGATAATCCGGTCGAGGTCATCGCTAGTGGTGTCATCCAGCAAAATCCTCACGCGCACGCCACGGTCGGCGGCGTCCAGCAGTTCGCTCACCAGTATTCGCGTGCTGATGCCGTCGTGAACGATGTAGTACTGCAAGTCGAGGCTGCTTTGCGCGTTGCGAATCAGCTCGGCGCGGGCCGAGAACGCCTCGGCACTCTCGGATAACAAACGAAAGCCCGATCGGCCCTGATAAGGAGCGGCCTGGGCCTGGATAGAACGACCGAACGCTGAACCGCTCGCTGGCAAGGCCTGACTGGGCTCGTGAGGAACATTGACGGTCGTACAACCGGTAAAGAGCAAGGCAAGCAACAGAAAAATAAACAGCGGCTGTCGGATTTTCACGGAGCGTACTCCGATGGTGACAATCAGGGATGCCGGATCCCGAAGAACGGCCTGTTGGTTCCCTCCATCACTCTGGTCGTCTCGACCTTGCGCACTGTTTCTTCGATTTGCGGGGTTGTTTCTGGAGCGTAGTCCATCCACTGACAATGGCGGGAGCTGCCAAGGTGGGAAAACAGTGTGTCGAGCACAAGCTGGAAGAAAAAAACACAACTGGCAAAGCTGATAAAAATGACACCGCGACTCATTTTCGTATCCACTACGATTTTACTGAGAGAGGCTGGCGGCTCGTGGCACCCTATCTTCCCGTCACAAGCACTGCAATCGGTCGCGTTTGCGTTGTCGGCCGATAGAATTATTTACGGAAAAATGTATAGCCAATGATGTAAGAGCCAAGTTCATTAGTGTGCGCAGTCACCCACACAGCATATATACCGCGACCAATTCGCTCATCCAGCTCTTTTTTGTTTGTGCAGAGTTCAATCCTCCGATGGGTGTTCGGATCGTTGATCCATAGACCTGCCTCGCAGTATTTGGACGGCCCACGATAGGTAACCTCATACTCAGACTCATAACTAACAACTTCACCAGGCAACAGGTAGACGCTGACATCATAAATGTTTAAAGAGCAAATCAAGCCCACGCTAAAACCGCCCAAGAACGACTCTATAGCGCTTTTTGTCGCTTTGCCGGCGCGGATTGCCAGCCCCGTAAAAACAACCCCAAAAAGAGTACCAATCAGCAGGTATGTCGTTAACTCGGGGATTTCCGGCATTAAAATGGTTCGTGCTGAAATGCCAACGGTCCAGAACAAATAACTAATCCACGCCCCCGTAAGCAAAAACACAATAGCTGCAACAGCTCGTTTCTTTAGTTTTTTCTTTGTTGAGCACGTCGTTGTTTCTTGCATGCTGTTTTCACTAATTACTTGGCTGGTTAGTTAAACGTATCTTTGAAATTATCTGTGGCTTTCAGGTCGCAATCCCCTTTTAACCGATCATGCATCAGTATCACGTTGCGGCAATATGCCAAAGGCGTCTCTGACTGCAAATATCGCCTTACCCGTGACAAAAAACCGGTAGCGAAGATCGTGTTGACCACCCAGTGGAATCTGGTCAGACCAACCCGCTACCCCTAGTGCTCTGAGCTCGTGCTCAAAGGCCACGGCGTTGGCTTTGGATTTGAAAAAGCCAACACAGTGGTCATGACGCATCGCCATGATGTGATGAAAGAAGAACTCGCAAGCGTGCGACTCGCTGCTTGAAACATAGATTGGCTGTGAATCCTCACCTCGCTCCGTGTAACAGACTTGCCACTGCGTGCCCTTGCAGCTCAGACAAAAGACGTCGGAAGCGGCGCCACGAGAGCCGATGGAATAATTGAACGGGTTGCATCCTTCTTCTAACAAGCGTTCTGCAAGCTCGCGTGAATTCATTACATTCAAGAAATTGCCCTCGCCTTCACAAATACCAGCGATATTCTCGCGCAGTGATTTCCTGCATAAACGCCAAATGATCCTGGCGCTTGTTCTCGCAATACACATCGACAAACTCCGCACCCAGCCCCTCGCGCAACTGCGGCTGATGCTGCATCGCGCGTACGGCTTCGAACATCTCCTTGGGGAAATCAATTCCGCTGCTGCGGTCTTCGTTCAGCGGTGCGATCGGCTCTTTGGCCGATTCCAGTCCATATTCCAGCCCCACCAGAATCGCCGCCAACACCAGATACGGGTTGGCATCCGCGCCCGCCAAGCGATATTCAACCCGCAGGTTCTTCACGTCCGACTCGGGAATCCGCAAGCATGCATCGCGGTCTTCAAAACCCCAACTGGCCTTGGTCGCGGTGTTCACCGTACCGCCCAAACGGCGCATCGAGTTCTGGTTCGGCGCGAAGATCGGCATGCTGTGCGGTAGCAGTTCCAGGCACCCGGCGACTGCATTGCGCAACGACTGCTGCTGATTCACCGCCAACAGGTTATTGCCATCAGCATCGTAGAGGCTGACATGCACATGCATGCCGCTGCCCGGATGCTGCAAGTAAGGCTTGGCCATGAAACTGGCGCGGTAGCCGTGCTTGAGCGCCACCCCGCGCGTGCTGCGGCAGAACAACGCGGCCCAATCCGCCGCGCGCAAACCGTCGTCGAGATGGCCGAAGTTGATTTCAAACTGACCGGGGCCGAGTTCTGCGGTGATCACCGTGGCGTCGATACCTTGCGCCCGCGTGGCTTCGACCATTTCATCCAGCACCGGAGCGAAGCGTGAAAGACGTTCGATGTGCAGATTCGGTTGATCATCGGCATCGTCAGTCAGGTCGTCGCGGGGGAACTGCGGCAGACCGTCGCGCAGTTTTTTATCGAACAGGTAGAACTCCAGCTCAAAGGCCACCACCGGATGAATGCCTTTGCGTGCCAGACGATCAAGCACCTGCGCGAGGACTTCACGGGGTTCGAATTCGATCGGTTTTTCGGTGCCGTCGGAAGTGATCAGCATCTGCCCCAGCGGCTGCGCTTCCCATGTCACCGGTTTCAGTGTGCCCGGCACCAGACGGCGCACGGCGTCCGGGTCGCCGTCATTGAAGCAGTAATCGCCGATCGGAAACAAACCACCCTGCACGCCCAGCAGTACGCAGTTCTGCGGCAACTTCAGGACGCTGCCTGCGGCGACTTTTTCGAGCATGTCGACCGGATAACGTTTGCCGTAAAAGTGCCCGGGAATGTCCAGGCAAATCAGGTCGACATAACGCACCTCGGGGTAGCGTTGGCGAAAGGCGCGCACTTCGGCGAGCAGGTCAGCGCAGACAGCGTCCATTGTATTTATCCTTGTTGTAATCAGGTGTAGACCCAGAGCACGCGAGTCAGCTGCTCGGTGAGGTTGCCGTAGCGGCAGCGGGTATGACTGTCGAATTGAAAGCTGTCGCCGGCTTTCAAAGTGGTCGGTTCTTCGTCGTCGCCCAGCCATAAGGTCAGCTCGCCTTCGAGGACATAACCGCCCTGCTCCGAGCTGTCGGTCAGATGGCGATCACCGCTGCTAGCACCGGCTTCGAGATGACTTTCGAGCATCGAGAACGAGGCGCGGATCTGCGGCGACACCAGAATGTCGGTGATGCCATTGGCGTAATACAGCGTGCGGCGCTCGTCCGGGCGCGTCACCCACGGCAGCTCCTTGGGCTTGGGCAGGCTGTAGAAATAGGTGGTTGGTACGCCGAAGGTTTCGCTGATTGCGGTCAGGTCCGCCACGGTGGGCCGCGACAGTCCGCGCTCGACCTGCGAGAGAAAACCCACCGAGCGGCCGATCTTGTCGGCCAGTTCCTTCAGGGTCCACTTCTTGTGCTTGCGCAGGTCGTGGATAAGGATCGCCAGTGCGGCGATTTCTTCTTGCTTATTCATGTTCGCTGATTCCGAAAAAGTCTCATCAAATGCTGTCGCGCAGTCGATACCAGGCCTTCCCAATGGCCTCTAACGGTGCAGCGAAATGTTTGCCGCCGGGGAAACTGCCGTTGCTCAAGTCCTGATACAACGCCAGTTCATCCCCGTCGCCAAGAATCGCATCGGACACCGCACGCGCGGCGGCCAATGTCGGCAGAACGCCGTGGCCCGAGTAGCCTTGCAGCCAATAACGGTTGCCCTCGCCGCCAACGTCCGGCGTGCGCTTGATCGTCAGATCGATGTGCCCGCCCCAGGCGAAATCGATGCCGACGCCCTTGAGCTGCGGGAACACCCGCTCGAGAAACGGCCGGGTCGCTGCCGCAATGTCTTTGGGCATGCCGCCCAGATAGGTACAGCCACCACCGAACAACAAACGGTTGTCCGGCGTGCGTCTGAAGTAATCGAGGACGAACTGGTTGTCGGTCACGCACACGTTGCGCGGCAACAGCGCCGTGACCTGCTCGGACGCCAGCGGTGCGGTGGCGACCTGGTAAGTGCCCACCGGCAGAATGCAGCTGGACAGGTGCGGGTCGAGTTCATCGAGATAGGCGTTGCACGCCAGCACCAGCACGTCAGCGCGAACCGCACCGCGCTCGGTGTTGACCCGAAAACCAACGCCCTGCTCCTGATAACTCAACGCTTTGCTTTGCTCATGGATACGCCCGCCGGCCCGCTCGATGGCGGCCGCCAGGCCCAAGGCCAGTTTCAGAGGATTGAGGTGCGCGCCCTCAGGGTCGTAAAGCCCGGCCTGATAGCGGTCGGTGGCCACCCATTCCGGCAGTTGTTCTCGAGGGATGAACTGCAACACATCGTGGCCCCACTTGTGGCTGGCGTCGTGTTGCCATTCGCGGAGCAGACTGACCCGCCGTGGCATCACCGAGGTCCACAGGTGCCCGGGGCGATAGTCGATGTCGAAGCCGTGACGACCCGGCAATTCACGCAATTCCCCAGCGGCCCACCGCATACCGTCCCACAAGCGTTTCGCCCGCTCCTGACCCAGCGCAGCTTCCAGCGGCGGCATATCGCACGACCAGCCGAGAATGGCTTGCCCGCCGTTGCGGCCCGACGCGGCCCACGCCACGCGACTGGCCTCCAGCACGATCACGCGTTTACCCGCCAAGGCCAGACGCAGCGCCGTGTGCAGGCCACTGAAACCGGCGCCGATGATCACCACGTCGACGTCATGTTCACCTTCCAGAACAGCGCGATGGCGCAGAATATCGGCGCAACTGCGGGCGTAATAGCTGTCGACGTGCTGGCTGGATTGCAGGAACATTCGCGGCCTCATGAAATTATCTTTCTATAATTTCATGAAAATCTACAGAATAAATTTCACGCCAGCAACTATCCGTTACGCGGCAATTCGACCCGCGCCAGCAATCCTTGGCCACTACGGTTGCTCAACGTCAGTTCTCCGCCCTGCTCTCGCACAATCGCCCGCGCCGCTGAAAGCCCCAGACCAACGCCCCCGGTATCGCGATTGCGCGAAGCCTCCAGACGAAAGAACGGATCGAACACCTGCTCCAGCGCCGCCTCGGGAATACCGGGGCCTTCGTCGCTGACCTCGATGCAGATCGAATACTCATCACACTTCAATGCAATGACCGGGCGCTGCGCATACTTCAGCGCATTTTCCAGCAGATTGACGATCACCCGCTTGATTCCCAGCGGTCGCCCCTCGTACACCAGATGCGCCGGGCCATCGAAATCAACGTGCAGGTGTTGGTCGCGGTAGTCATCGACGATGGTCTGCAGCAGCTCCGACAGATCAAATGCTGTGGTTTGCTCACGGTGGGTGTCTTCGCGGAAGAACGCCAACGCAGCGTTGATCATCGACTGCATCTCTTCAACGTCGCGAATCAATTTGCCCTGATGATCGAGGTCTTCCATGAACTCGCTGCGCAAGCGCATGCGTGTCAGCGGTGCACGCAGGTCGTGGGAAATTGACGCGAGCATGTGCGTGCGCTCGGCGATGAAATGCTGAATCTGCGCCTGCATGGTGTTGAAGGCGATGATCGCCTGGCGAATTTCGTCAGGGCCTTCGAGCTTGATCGGCGGTGCGCGCAGGTCGGTGCCGAAACGTCTGGCGGCCCGCGTGAAACGCTGCAACGGATTGGCCAGTTGCCGGGTGGCGACCCAGGCGACGAGCAATGTGGCAATCAGTCCCAAGGCGATGACGATCGCAATACGCACGCCAAATTCCAGACCCCAACTGCGCTCCGGCGGGATAAATGACAACCAGCTGCCATCGACCAATTGCACGACGGCGGCGTAATGCGCCTGGGGACTGCCGTTCGGCCAGTCGCCTGGGCTGAACACCTCGATTTTTCGATCTTTGCCCAACAGTTGCTGCAGCACCGGCACCCTGCTCGCTGGCAGGCGAAGGCCGTCGCTGGGCAGATCGAAATCCGCGCGCTGCGCTTGCCACGACACTTGCAGCATGGCGCTGCTCGCCGCCGCGGCCAGTTGCGGGCGCAGGTTGGCCGGGGCCGCTTCGATCACCCGCGAGGTCGCGGCAATCTGCTCCAACAGGCCGGTGCGCTCAATCGGTGGTCGCGCCCAGATGCCGGCGACTTGTACGAACAGTGCATTCAACGCCAGCGACGCGACCATCGCTGCCACGATGGTCAGGGCGATGTGCCGACGCAGCGTGTCGCCACGCCACAGTCGACGGATCATGAGCGTGTGACCTTGGCGGTGAACAGATAGCCGCCGTTGCGCACCGTACGAATCAGGTCCGGGCGCTTGCTGTCGGGCTCGATCTTGCGGCGCAGGCGACTGACTTGCACATCGATGCTGCGATCGAAGGCGTCATGCCCGTGGCCGTGGGTCAGGTCGATCAATTGCTCGCGAGTGAGGATGCGCTGCGGATTATCGAGGAACACCACCAGCAAATCGAACTCGCCGCCGGACAGCGGAATCATCACGTTTTCCGGTGAGCGCAATTCGCGGCAGGTGATGTCCAGATGCCAACCGGCGAAGCCAATCACCGGGCGTGAAGGCTCAACTGCTTGACGCTGTTCGCCGGCGCGACGCTGCAAGGCGCGCACCCGGGCGAGCAATTCCTGCGGGGCGAACGGTTTGGTCAGGTAATCGTCGGCACCCAGTTCCAGACCGACAATGCGATCACTCAACTCGGCCATGGCCGTGAGCATGATGATCGGAATGCCCAACTGCGCACGCACCTTCTGGCACAGGCTCAGGCCGCTTTCGCCGGGCATCATCAGATCAAGAATGATCGTGTCCGGACGGTTCAGTGCGATTGCCGCCCACATGGCTTCGCCGTGGGGCGCCACGTCGACTTCATAGGCGTGCTGCACGAAGAACTTCTTCAGCAGCGCGAGGATTTCCACGTCGTCGTCGACGAACAGCAGTCTGCTCACGGTCACAGGATCCATGCACCAAAAAAAGCCAATCTAAAGCCATTTTGCCGCCCGGGTCATTTATTTCAATCGAGCAACATTTCTACGTGCCAGACATCAAGCGGACATTCTCTGGCAAAACCGCGCGGGCACTCTGCAGCTATTTCCAACGGGGGGATTGGCATGAAGGTATTGAACAGCAAACCGGGCATCACGCAGCACAACGGTAATCGGCCGTTGATTCTAAGCCAGCGCACCGCAGCGCTCGGCCCGGACACACCGGTGGTGTTTCAGGAATCGTGCATGGGGGTTTCCCCTGATCAAAGCACAGTAGTGCTGCGCCGTTACTTCGAGCATTTCAGCCCGACCAACGCGCACTGGGTGGAATACGTGCACAGCGTCAACACCGCTGACCTCATGAACTGGATCATGGCCCATGGTCGATTGCACATCGAATGCTCGGACAACCTGGCGCAAAACAAGGAAGCCGTTTGATGTCGCGTATTCGTTCACTGTCGCTGTCAATTGTCACCACGCTGAGCCTGGCGGCGTGCAGCAACAAAACGCCGGAACATAGCGGTTTTCTGCATGACTACAGTGTGTTGAGCGAGCGCCGGTCGCCGTCCGGTCAGTCCGTGTTGGCGTGGGTCAGCCCGGCCCTCGCCCGGGGTCGATACACGCAGGTTTATCTGGCGCCAAGTCAGTTCTACCCAAGTGCCGAGCCAACACAACGGATTCCGCTGAGCACCCTTTCCGGCGTGACTGACTACTACGACGCGGCGCTGCGGCTGGAATTGAGCAAAGTGATGCATCTGGTCAATCAACCCGGGCCGAACACCCTGATAGTGCGCCCCGCTATCACTCAAGTGACCACCAGCACTCAGGGTTTGCGCTTTTACGAGTGGCTGCCGGTCACCCTCGTCGCTGCCGGTGTCAGTACGGCGACCGGCATCCGTGATCAGGACAGTGAAGTCGCCACCGAGGTGTCGTTCGAGGACGGTTCGACCGGCGAAGTGATTGCCGAAGTGGTGCGCAAAGGCACCGGGGTGCCGCTGGAGAACGACAGGCAAGTGCTGACCGCCGATGACGTCAAAGTCGTGCTGGATGGCTGGGCTAGCGACCTGCGGCAATCGTATACGGCCATCCGCCGGTAAACACATATTCCTGTAGGAGCTGCCGAAGGCTGCGATCTTTTGATCTTGGGACGCGGAGCGTCCCCGGCTGCATTCCCACGCAGAGCGTGGGAACGATCAGCGTGGGAACCAACAAGATCGCAGCCTTCGGCAGCTCCTACACCGGGGCGACAGGAAAAAAAGCGCCGGGCAGTGAATTATTTCGTGTCCTCATGTATCTGAGCCAAAGAGTACGCGCCATCAAAAAGATGGCATCTACGCGGTACGATGGATCAGCACAGAGAAGACCCGGATGAAATCACGCAAGAAAACCGTCAAGCCGATCGGCCTGAACGACATCACCATTGTCGACGACGCCAAGATGCGCAAGGCGATCACCGCCGCCGCACTGGGCAATGCCATGGAATGGTTCGACTTTGGTGTGTACGGCTTCGTCGCCTATGTACTCGGCAAAGTGTTCTTCCCCGGCGCCGACCCGGGCACGCAGATGATCGCCGCGCTGGCGACGTTCTCGGTGCCCTTCCTGATCCGGCCGTTGGGCGGCTTGTTCTTTGGCGCTCTGGGCGACAAGTACGGACGACAGAAAGTCCTCGCCGCGACCATCGTGATCATGTCGCTCAGCACCTTTGCCATCGGCCTGATCCCGTCCTATGCCTCCATCGGCATCTGGGCGCCGATCCTGCTGTTGCTGGCAAAAATGGCTCAAGGCTTCTCGGTGGGTGGTGAATACACCGGCGCGTCGATCTTCGTTGCCGAATACGCGCCGGACCGCAAGCGCGGCTTCCTCGGCAGTTGGCTGGACTTCGGCTCGATTGCCGGTTTTGTCCTGGGTGCCGGTGTGGTGGTGTTGATCTCGACAACGCTCGGCGAAGCCAAGTTCGAAGAATGGGGCTGGCGCCTGCCGTTCTTCCTCGCCTTGCCATTGGGCATGATCGGTCTCTACTTGCGTCACGCCCTGGAAGAAACCCCGGCGTTCCAGCAGCACGTTGAAAAGCTTGAGCAAGGCGATCGCGAAGGCCTCGCCGGTGGCCCGAAAGTCTCGTTCAAGGAGGTCGCGACCAAACACTGGCGCAGCCTGATGACCTGCATCGGCGTGGTGGCGGTGACCAACGTCACCTACTACATGCTGCTCACCTACATGCCAAGCTACCTGTCGCACAACCTGCACTACAGCGAAAACCGTGGCGTGCTGATCATCATCGCGATCATGGTCGGCATGTTGTTCGTGCAGCCACTGATCGGCTTTGTCAGCGACAAGATTGGCCGCAAGCCTTTCATTGTCGTGGGCAGCATCGGTTTGTTCATTCTGGCGATTCCGGCGTTCATGCTGATCAACAGCGGCAAGATCGGTTTGATCTTCGCCGGCCTGCTGATGCTGGCCGTGCTGCTGAACTTCTTTATCGGCGTCATGGCCTCCACCCTGCCGGCGATGTTCCCCACGCACATTCGCTACAGCGCGTTGGCGGCGGCTTTCAACGTTTCGGTATTGATTGCCGGCCTGACCCCGACCGTGGTCGCCTGGCTGGTCGAGAGCACCAACAATCTGTACATGCCGGCGTATTACCTGATGGTGATTGCCGTGGTCGGTCTGGTCACCGGTGTGACCATGAAGGAAACCGCCAACAAGCCATTGCGTGGCGCAGCCCCGGCGGCATCTGACCTGGAAGAGGCGAAGGAATTGCTGCAAGAGCATCACGACAATATCGAGCAGAAGATCGAAGACATTGATGCTGAAATTGCCGCGCTGGAAGCCAAGCGCAAGGAACTGGTACAGCAGCATCCGCGAATCAACTGAAGCCTGAAGTCCGTGAACCCAAACAAAAAAAGCACCTCAGGTGCTTTTTTTTGCAGGCGCTATTGCAATCACTCTGGGTCAGCCGTTGATCTCTCGCTGATTATGCAATCCAGTCTTCCAGTTCTTCATGTTCGTAGACATACGACTCGTTTAGGCGGTCGAGTAATACCTTCCGATGTTCTTCGACAACAAAGAGTTCGCTTTCAACACACCCGATGTCTTTGAAGCGTTCCGTAATCGCGTCGCACGTCGCGTAATGCTTTGGAAGATTGTTTTCGAAATTTTCGAGAAATTGCCTTAATGCCTCACTGGCAAACTGGCGTCGAATCTCTTGGTGCTCTGGCGCCTGGAAGTCCTTGAACCCTTCAGTAATCATCTTCCTCAAATCGTACGAGACTTCGAGCAAAGAGATATCGGCGGGAAATAACCTTATCAACCGGAAGGCATGGTCATTCCCCACCCAACTGCCCGCCTCTCCCAGATCGTTAAGCACTCTTGGCACATGAGGCACCATGGCGGCGAACCAATCGTCCAGCAAATGCCCCGGCGCTTGATCCAGCAAGAGACTCCAGGCATCAGGCATGAACCCGCCATTATTCTGGATTTTATGCTCGAGAAGCCGCTCAAAAACCTCTTGAGGAAAGTGTCCGACCAGCTTGCTCACAAAACCGGAAACCTTCGAATCATCCGCGCCAGATGTAATATGCGACCAGGCTTTTTTGAATAGTTTATGCGTCGGGTCCAAAGCGATGGTTTCGATGATCGATTCCCAGCGATTATCCGCGCGACGATGCGCGGCCACCTGATACAAAATCCCGGGACTGCCCATATAGATCATCAATGAGCGCTCAATGATTTCGGTCTCAAAACTCTGAAAATTTCCCATCGTCGGTAGATTTCCTAACGGAAACACCAGATCCCAGACGTCTTGTGGAACAGCGGACCGTGTCACTGCCGCCGCCTTCAGCCAGGTCTGATCGTCGCGATCTTCGCGCAGGTGACGAAGAAACTGATCCCGGTCATCGGTGGACAGCTGGTCCCAGCTGTCTACCATTTCCACGACAAGTCTCAATTGCGCACCTGTACCCTTCAAGTTGAACAGACGTTGCAACCGCGCAGGCCGTAAACCGACTGATGTGGTGGTACCTCTGATCAACAGATCCGTGACCGCCATGGCATAGTCGCTGGGCATCGTCCTCGATGCCACGCGCTCCACCAATCCGATCCAACTGTCGATAATCCGTATGAAGTCAGACTGTGGCAGTTGTGTCATTCCTTTCTTGACAGCGCCATACAATCGGGGATCGTTCATGTTGACGCCTTCAGGGAAAGCGTCCAGAAGATTCGGCAACAAGCTGGCCAACAAATCCCGAGGCACGGGATCGTCGTACCCACCATCGGTGTTCTTCAGCAGTACCTTTATCATTGTCGAGGCCGAAGCAGGGAGCATCGAAAACCGCTGCAAACCGGCAATCAACACGGATCTTCTCGCCACTGTGCAGTCCGGCCAGACCTGTATTGCCCCTTCCAGTGCCGCTTGCGCCACAGCAGGATGCTGATCAGCGAAAATCTTCTGCAAAAGATCCTCATCGCCGACATGAACACTGCTGATCCATAACTTCGCGGCTTTTGCCCTGAGCAACCCCAGGTCATAGCTAAGCAAGCGCAGCAATACTGGCGCCGACAGCTTTTGCCGATCACCTTCCAGATAACACATTGTTTTCCAGGCATGTTCGGCGCTGACGTCCGCTGCATTTTCACTGCTGAAAGCAGCTACATAGGCAGCAACTTCATGCCACTCGTAGGAATCGTAAAACCGTCCTTCAATGACATTGTTGTCTCCTGGCGGCAGCGCCGCCTCGCCTCTTTCCCACAGCACATGCGACAGGTTGAGAAAAGAAACCGCACTGACCCAGCTTGCAAAACCTGATTTCTGGCCTTCGGGAATATCGTCCAGCGAATGAAGAAGAAAATAGAAGCAGGCATCTTTGGTCGCCAGGTACCTGGACCCAAGCCCCGCGATCGCCAAGTCAATGATGTTTTGTCCGCGCTTGGACAACTTCAAGATCAGATAAACCCAGCGCATTGCGATTGCTGCTGATTTTGAGGTTTCGGATGACAACGAAAATAACGCTCTGCTGTTGTAATCCATCAGCCTTTTGGCCATTGATGAAATAGGCGCCTCGGCTGAGCACTCAGCCGCTGATCGGTAAAACGGGTGAGAAAAATTGAAGCGCTCTACACCCGTTTCAACGATGATCCGCCGCTGTTCGAGTCTATCCAGCAAAGTCTGGTTTTCCGTAGAAAACGTTAAGGACTGGTACTGCTCGACTTCCGGCTCAGGTTGATTGTGCACCGCACCAATAGTGTAGGAGACCCCGAAATAACTGGCAGCGCCATATTGTTTGTCCGTCCCGTCACCGTGCAATACGTACTTCAGATCCTGTAATGAGCACCCGTCATCCTGGGACGTAGCGACAGCCAAGGCCTGCAGTAACGGCGCAAATCCTTCGTCTGTCAGCGCCAATGCCAAAGACTTCGAATCTTCGCGGGCCAGACGAATGGCCTGCTGTAGATCAGCGACATCGCTTAACCTGTAATGCGACGCCGCCAAGTGCATCAGACAACCAGGTTCTATATCCAGTTCTCCATTGTCCAACGCCTTCAGGACATTGTTGAACAGACTGTCCGGCATGGAAAACTGGTTGTGCAGATCCCGCCAGAGTTCAACCAGGAATGTTTTGTCGAGTTTGCCCAGGTCATGCCATTTGAATCGGCCCAGGCTCGAGTCTGAAAGGCCCGTCTTATGTGAAAACTGCAACAGCCGGTCTTGCACTTGAGAGACGATCAGTTTTCGCGATGGCGATAGTTTCGCTGATAGCTCCGTGAGTTTGGCCAGTGCTCGGCCTGGATCGGCAGCCACATAAGAACCGCCCAATGGATCGTCCACGACTGCCAGTCGCTCACCGGGGGCTGTGTCCAGCAGGAAGCGTTCGACCTCTTCAAGATTGCTACTGAGTTTTAATTGATAGCCGTTTCCTTCGAACTCTGCTGCCACCCAACGCCCGGCATTGGTTTTACCGACGCGCGGTGCGCCTGACAGCAGCAAAATGTTGTTCCTGGACAGCTCTTGCACCCACGCATCTTCACAACCACGGCGTACATAGGCCCTGGGTCTGACTTGTTCGGGAAGGTGCGTATTGAGCTCTTGCAACAAGTCGGGGAAAACATCAGTTTTGCTTTCTTTGGCCTTTTTGATCAGCGCAATAAGCCTGGCAGTGAGTAGTTCGCATCGATCAAGCGGCACCCGCAGTTGCCGCATCCTGCTTTCGCAAGATTGCCGCACCTCGTCGTCCAGGGTTTTCTCCAGAACAATGACTCGCGTCAGATTCTCCCGGAGCCGCGTGACTTTGGCTTGACTCAAAAAAGCCTCGAGATGCTTCGCTCGTTGAACATCCAGATCCGAACCTGCGGCTTTCAGTTTTGCGGCGCACAGCCCCAATTCGCGCAAAAGTTCGCGGCCGATTTCAATGGAAAGCTTTTTGTCATGCGCTTGCCATGCAGCGCCTGCGCCCTTGTAGAGCAATGAGACCTGATCGCTGCAACGCCCAGTGGCGACGAAGACCACGGTTGTTTCAGGGGTGTCCCACAGCCGCTCAAGCAAGGTGTTGTCAGCCTTCTTTTCTTCAAAATGCACCAACCAGTCAGCGAGTACCGACAGCGTTACATCCTCTTTACCCCCCTTGACCTGGATTTCTATTGTTTCCGCGCCGGTGCCAGACGGAATTCGCAGCTTTGCATCTTCCCCGGCCTTGGGCTCAATCAACAACTCGACGCCCGCGGTTTTTATATGGCGCAGGAAAATCTCAACACACACCATGTCTTGAAAGTCGTACTTCTTGGGCCCTACGGTCGCAATCGACATAGTTCGTCCTGAAAATCGAAAGGTAATAATGGCTGGCAATCTGGTGGTGCTGGATGACGGAACATCGTAGTTCCGTCAGAGACCTCTTGAGGTTCGCTTCCCATCAAAGGGCTGGAGGTTGCTGCTCATGCACTAACATCCCATGACACAACAAACCCAACACGCTGCGCATATGCCGGGCATGCGCTGGCCTGTCCGGCGTAACTTCAGTCGCCAGACGAATGAATGCCATGTTCGCGTATTGGTTGAACAGCGTCGCCACGATGTCGATATCGACGGATTCGCGCACGTTGCCCAGCCCCTGAAAATGCGTGAGCAACGCTTTGGTTTCTTCGATCACCGCCGCATTCCATGGACTTAACGCCTGCGCCAGTTCCCCGGTGAGCAGAAACGGCGCCAACTCGCGCCACAGTGAGGCCGGCATCGCTTGCAGTTGGTAGTCGGTCATCAAGCGTTCGAATTCGCACAACGCCTCAAGCGGATCGCTCTGGACATCGAAGTTTGCCCGAGCGTCACGCATCGCCTGCTCGTCCGGCTGTTTCAGCAGTGCCAGCAAAATCTCCTGTTTACCGCCGAAGTAGTTGACTACGGTCGGCGCTGAAACGGCGGCGGCGTTGGCGATCTGTTCAAGCGTGGTCGCGCCGAAACCGTGTTGGATAAACAGCTTCAGCGCCGCTTGGGCGATGACTTCCCTGCGCTGTTCCTTTTGCCGCTCTCTGAGCCCGCTCATGCCGTATCTGCCAGACGATTGCTGATAGCCCGCAGACTACGGACATCCTTTTTCACCGACAAATATTTTCTTTACAAAAATATTTTATGGTGACAAATATTGTCCGTGCACTGCTGGAATGAAATGCACTCACTTGCCTCAGTCTTTGGAGATCCGCCATGTCCGCCGAATTCGATTCGACCCGCACTACCTGCGATTACCAAGCCTCTGACGCCGCTCACCACATCCATGCGTTCGTCGATCAGAAGGCCCTCAACGAGGAAGGCCCGCGGGTGATGGTCAGCGGTGATCGGCTGGCCTTGTGGGACAACGACGGCAAGCGTTATCTGGACGGCATGTCCGGCCTGTGGTGCACCAACCTTGGTTACGGGCGCAAGGATCTCGCCGCTGCCGCGACCGCGCAGCTGGAACAACTGCCCTACTACAACATGTTCTTCCACACCACTCACCCGGCGGTGATCGAGCTGTCCGAATTGCTCTTCAGCCTGCTGCCCAAGCACTACAGCCACGCGATCTACACCAACTCCGGCTCCGAAGCCAACGAAGTGCTGATCCGCACCGTGCGCAAGTTCTGGCAGGTGATGGACAAGCCCGAGAAGAAAATCATGATCGGCCGCTGGAACGGCTACCACGGCTCGACCCTCGCCGCGACAGCATTGGGCGGGATGAAATTCATGCACGAAATGGGCGGCACCATTCCTGATGTCGCGCACATCGATGAGCCGTACTGGTTCGCCCACGAAGGTAATCTCAGCCCGGAAGAATTTGGCCTGCAAGCCGCGCGGCAACTGGAAGAGAAGATTCTCGAACTGGGCGCCGACAAGGTTGCCGCGTTCGTCGCCGAACCGTTCCAGGGCGCGGGTGGGATGATCATTCCGCCGGCGACTTACTGGCTGGAAATCCAGCGCATCTGTCGTAAATACGATGTGCTGCTGTGTGCTGACGAAGTGATTGGCGGTTTCGGCCGCACGGGTGAGTGGTTCGCCCATCAGGCATTCGGTTTTGAACCGGACACGCTGTCGATCGCCAAGGGCCTGACCTCGGGTTACATCCCCATGGGCGGTTTGATTCTGTCGCGGCGCATGGCCGAGGCGTTGGTAGAAAAAGGCGGCGTGTTTGCCCATGGCCTGACCTATTCCGGGCACCCGGTGGCGGCCGCTGTGGCGATTGCCAACCTCAAGGCCTTGCGCGATGAAGGCGTGGTCACTCAGGTGAAAACCGACACCGGCCCGTATCTGCAGAATTGCTTGCGCGAAGTGTTCGGCAATCACCCGTTGGTGGGTGAGATTCAGGGCGTGGGTTTGCTGGCTGCGTTGCAGTTTGCTGAAGACAAGGCCAGCCGCAAGCGCTTTGCCAATGAAAACGACATTGCCTGGCGTTGCCGCACGATCGGTTTTGAGGAAGGGCTGATCATTCGTTCGACATTGGGGCGGATGATCATGGCGCCGGCGTTGATTGCCACGCGTACGGAGCTGGATGAGTTGATCGACAAAACGCGGATTGCGGTGGATCGTACGGCGCGGGAGTACGGCGTGTTGTGATCGGCTGAAGGAATATGGCGGCCGTACTACCGCTATCGCGAGCAGGCTCACTCCTACATTTGGAATGCATTCCCCTGTAGGAGTGAGCCTGCTCGCGATGGGGCCTGTAGGGTAGAAAATCGGTTGGAGATCAATCCCGCCGATTACTCCATGCGCCGCTTGATGTTAAATAGGCGCCAGTCTTAACCTTGTCGCTTATAGCTGTGCAACGAGAACCGATATGAACACCCATTCCAAGAAAAGCACCCGAATTCAAACAGCGGTGAGCGCATGATCGAAGTCACCGAAGTTTCCATTGCCCAACTGCGTGCCGCGCTCGAGTCCGGCCAGACCACCGCAGTCGAACTGGTGCAAGCTTATCTGGCGCGTGTCGACGCCTACGACGGCGCTGACACCCCCACCGCGCTGAATGCCGTGGTCGTGCGTAACCCTGAAGCATTGAACGAAGCTCGGGCGTCCGATGCCCGTCGTGCCGAAGGCAAAGCCCTCGGCCCGCTCGACGGCATTCCTTACACCGCCAAGGACAGCTATCTGGTCAAAGGCCTGACCGCAGCATCCGGCAGCCCGGCCTTCGCCGATCTGGTCGCCTATCGCGATGCCTTCACCATCGAGCGCCTGCGCGCGGCCGGGGCGATTTGCCTGGGCAAGACCAACATGCCGCCGATGGCCAATGGCGGTATGCAACGTGGCGTCTACGGTCGCGCCGAAAGCCCTTACAACGCCGATTACCTCACTGCGCCGTTTGCCTCCGGCTCGTCGAACGGTGCCGGCACCGCCACTGCCGCGAGTTTCGCCGCGTTCGGTCTGGCAGAAGAAACCTGGTCAAGCGGGCGTGGCCCGGCGTCGAACAATGGTTTGTGCGCCTACACGCCGTCGCGCGGCGTGATTTCGGTACGTGGCAACTGGCCGTTGACGCCGACCATGGACGTCGTCGTGCCTTACGCACGCACCATGGCCGACCTGCTCGAAGTCCTCGACATCGTCGTTGCCGAAGACCCGGACACCCGTGGCGACCTCTGGCGCCTGCAACCGTGGGTGCCGATCCCGAGCGTCAACGAGGTGCGCCCTGCCGCTTACGCTGATCTGGCCGCTGACGCCAAAGCGCTGGCCGGCAAGCGTTTCGCCGTCCCGCGCATGTTCATCAATGCCGACCCTGAAGCCGGCACCAGCGAAGCCCCGGGCATCGGTGGCCCGACCGGCCAGCGCATCAACACCCGCGCCTCCGTGATCGACTTGTGGAAGCAGGCGCGTCAGGCCCTCGAAGCCGCCGGTGCCGAAGTCATCGAAACCGACTTCCCGCTGGTCTCCAACTGCGAAGGTGATCGCCCCGGCGCGCCGACCGTGTTCACCCGGGGCCTGGTCTCCAAAGAGTTCCTTCACCATGAGCTGTGGGACCTGACCGCATGGGCGTTCGACGATTTCCTGCAAGCCAACGGCGACCCGAAACTCAATCGTTTGATCGACGTCGACGGGCCGAAAATCTTCCCCCACGAACCGGGTACGCTGCCTAACCGTGAGGGTGATCTGGTGGCGGGCATGGATGAATACGTGCGCATGGCCGAGCGCGGCATCACGCCGTGGAATGAAATCAGCACTGTACCCGACGGCTTGCGTGGTCTGGAGCAGACCCGGCGCATCGACCTCGAAGACTGGATGGACAAACTGGGCCTCGACGCCGTGCTGTTCCCGACGGTCGCTGACGTCGGCCCGGCGGACGCGGACGTCAACCCGGAGTCGGCCGACATCGCCTGGAGCAACGGCATCTGGGTGGCCAACGGCAACCTCGCGATCCGTCACCTCGGCGTGCCGACCGTCACCGTGCCGATGGGCGTGATGGCCGACATCGGCATGCCGGTCGGCCTGACCTTCGCCGGCCGCGCCTACGACGACTCGAACCTGCTGCGTTTCGCCGCTGCGTTTGAATCGACCGGCAGCAAACGCCAGATCCCGCCGCGCACGCCGCCGCTGGCGTAACGCTTTTAAAACTGTAGGAGCGAGCCTGCTCGCGATGGCGGTGTGTCAGCCTGAATAAACTTGACTGACACGCCGCCATCGCTGGCAAGCCAGCTCCCACAGGTTTCAGTTTCAGTCACAAAATCTACAATCAACCCAAATCCCCTGTGGGAGCGAGCCTGCTCGCGAAAGCGGTGTGTCTGCCGACAGAAATATCGCCTGATGCACCTCCTTCGCGAGCAGGCTCGCTCCCACAGGTTTTGTGTAACCCCGTAAATTCAGCACATCCACTCAATCCCCTGCCCTGCATTCCCGCGATCATCCCAGCCATCTTAATTGCCGCTGGCCACTGACCATGATCGACCGCGCTCCCTTGCGCTTCACCCTGCTCGCGCTGCTCTGCGGTCTGACCACCACCGCCCACGCCAGCGGTTTTTTCGACGACGCCAAAAGCGAAATCCTCAGCCGCAACTTCTACCTGAGCAACGACTATCGCTCGCCCTCAGCGTCCGGCAAAAACTACAAACAGGAATGGGCTCAAGGCTTTATCGGCACCTTCTCATCCGGTTTCACCCCCGGCACAGTCGGTTTCGGCATTGATGCCCACGCCTTTGCCGGACTGAAACTGGACGGCGGCAAGGGGCATTCCGGGACGGGGCTGCTGCCGGTCGACAGCGATGGCCGCAGTGAAAACGACTACTCCAGCGCCGGCGGTGCGCTCAAGTTGAAGACCTCGCGCACCACCCTCGCCTTCGGTGAAATGACCGTGGAAACCCCGGTGTTCGACACCTCCGACAAACGCCTGCAACCGGAGTACGCCACAGGTTTTCTGCTCAACAGCGCCGAGTTTGACCATATCAATCTGGTAGCCGGGCATTTCACCGCGTTCAAGAACCAGGACAGCTCCTCCGGCAAAGGCAACTTCTACGGCTACGGCGCCAATACCGAGGTCGGCGGGATCAGTTTTCTCGGCGCCGATCTGTTCACCGATAGCCCCGTTGGCGGCGCGCTGTATGCCTCAGACCTCAGCGACACCTGGCACCAGTACTACGGCAACCTGCACTTCAAACAGTCCGGCGTGCTGCTCGACGCCAACCTTTATCACACTCGCGATACCGGCCGAGCGCTGGCCGGCGCCATCGACAACACCGCGTTCAGCCTCTCAGGCAAATACGCCTTCGGCCCCCATGCGGTGATGCTCGGCTGGCAACGAATCAATGGCGACACGCCGTTCGATTTCGTCGGTGGCGACTCGATCTACCTCGCCAACTCGATCAAATACGCCGACTTCAATGGCGCCAACGAACGCTCATGGCAGGCGCGCTACGACCTCGACCTCGGCGCCTTGGGCATCCCCGGCCTGAGCTTCATGACCCGTTACGTCAGCGGCAGCCACATCGACGGCACCCACGCGCCCAAGGGCGGTGCCTACAATCCGTTCGACGCGCAAAGCGACAGTTACCAGCCGCAGCAAGGTGACGGCGGCAAGCACTGGGAGCGCGATATCGATTTGAAATACGTCGTGCAATCGGGCGCGGCCAAGGATCTGTCGGTGCAGGTCTCACATGTATCTCACCGGGCCAATGAAGCGCAGGCCGGCGATGACATTGACCGGATTTACGTGGTCATCCAGTACCCACTTGGTTTCTAACCCACCGCCCATCCCGATTTGAAACGCTATCCCGTGTAGGAGTGAGCCAGCTCGCGAGCAGGCTCACTCCACAGGGGATGAGGAAAATTCGCTAATCAAGCAATTTAAAAACGCATACTCTTCACTAGCTTCGAGCCTTCTTTCACAAGATCGAAATCGACCTCCCCGCCCGGTTTTATACTCATCTGACGCCTTTGCTCTTCAGGAACAATGAGGTAGTAATTTTCATCCGTAGCCGCTTCGGAATAGCCGTACAGATTTTCTGTGACGCCCTGAAGGACTTCACCGTTCGTGAGGTCGTTGATGCTGGTAGCTGAATTCAATTTTTCAGCCTTGATAGTCACCTCGCCCGAGCTTTCGTCATAACTTACGAATCTGCCTTTCATTTCTCTTTCTCCCTTGCCATCGTAGAACTGCGCGCACCAAACGTGATGCGCCGCCATCAATCAAATCGCAAATGCACCTGTTCCACACCTGTAAAACCTGACAGGTAAGAGCGGCTTTCAGATGAAAGGTAAAGTTGGGAAATCGCACCGAAAATCTGGCCGACTCTACAAATCGCAAGGATCTTTCAGGGGCAGACCACGTTTTCACCCAGACAGGCACCCAGTCTTTGACTTTTAAACTCCAGTGTTTAAAGGACACCTCTAGATACGCCTACAAGGCTACACATCCTTGCGCCTTTGCCCACAGCTACGCCAGAATCCGCCGGCTTGTGCGCCTTGGGCCGGGTCTCTATCGTGGATCGGTCGCTGACAAATCAGCGATCGGGTCTCGCAGCCCGTCGATCTCTGGACGCACAACACCCGCTTGTTTATGGCGGCTGTACGTGGGAGACCTTCGGGTCTGCCGGTTCTAGAGTCCCGGTCTGCGACCCGCGTATAGCTGCCACCTCCTTTTCGTTGGGAGTTTCACCATGATCAAACCAACGCCAAACCCACCCGAAACTCATACCCGCGTCGCAGCGCAGGACACTGCTGGGGATCGCGCAATTGATCATGCTCGGCGAACTGGCGGTGAATCGGGTGATGGA